>CAYHAT010000005.1:0-28383 GCA_964354675.1 uncultured Actinomycetota bacterium
AAACCGAATAATGAAGACACGACCCCATCGCCAACCTTACCGAAGATCGAAGACACGACCCCTAGCCGCTCGGCGCGCTACGTTTATGGTAATCTGTGGATATGGAACATATAGATGCTTACCTCGATGACGACTTTCCCGTGATCGGTGAAGTGCTGGATGCGGTGAAGACCGCGCGCTACCAGCTGGGCACGCTGTCCCATATGAGCGAGGACCTCGAACACTCCGTGGCCGGCCTGCGCGCCTGGTTGGAGAAGATCTTGCTCTTTTTCTCCGATCGCAGGAACATCACCCTCGTGGCGGCCTCCGTCATCGTGGCGGCCTCGCTACTGAACCACCTGCGCGGTTGGGTGAACGCCCGCTTCCTGCGCAGTTGGCTCTACACCTTCGACCCCGAGCTCACCTCCACCGGATCCGCCCTGCACCGCATGGCCCGGGATATCGTCAGGTCGCGATCCCGCCGCGCTTATACCTGAAAACGACCCGGAACCTACCTGGGATGTCTGACCGTACCGATCCATCGCGTCCGGAGAAGCAGATGTGCCCGGCTATGTAACCGGATACGAAAAGCCAATCCCCGTTGATCAGACAAACAGGGGTACATGCGAGAAGGTGCCCACGTCGAAGAGTCCCTTATCGGTCATCTTCAGCTCGGGGATAACCGGCAAGGCCATGAAGGAAAGGGCCATAAAGGGATCCCCGAGAGAGCAGCCCAACTGCCGCGCGGCCTCCTGGAGCTTCTGGACACGATCCTTTACGTCCGCGAGGGGAAGGGTCGACATCAGGCCCGCCACGTCAAGCGGCAGTCCGGCCAGCACCTCTCCGTTCCGCACTACCGCCTGTCCGCCGCCCATCTTCTCCACCACCCTGGCCGCAGCCAGTATCTCTGTATCCGAGGTCCCCACCACCATCAGGTTATGGGAATCGTGTGCAACGGTGGAGGCCAATGCCCCCTCCCGCAGCCCGAAACCTCTGATAAAGCCCACGCCCACATTACCCGAGCCGCGGTGCCTCTCGAACACGCATATCTTGAGGAGGTCGCGCGCCGCATCGGGCACGGCCATGCCCCCTTCAACCGTTGGTTTCTCCCGGAGCCGCTTGGTGATGATCTGTTCCGGGATCATCCCGATGACCAGCATCTCCTCCCCTGCCGCCCGTACCTCGATACCCGGGCTCTTCTCCCAGGCTATATCCATGGCCCCGGGGGCGGGCGGACCGGGCTTGACATCCAGCCGCAACGCGCCGCCCTCCGCCACCTTCTCCCCTCTCTTGTATACCTGGAGCACCTTGAAGCCCGCGAGGTCCTCTAAGACCACCAGGTCCGCCTGCCACCCGGGCGCGATGCCCCCAAGGCCATGCAGGCCGAAACGGCGCGCCGTGTTCAAGGTGACCATGCGTACGGCGGTGACGGGATCCAGCCCCAGCCCGATCGCCTTGCGCAGGATGAAGTCCATATGTCCTTCGTCCAGCAGGTCCTTGGGCTGGCGGTCGTCGTCCACGAAGATGCAGCGCTGCGCGCTAGCCGCGTCGACGATGGGCAGGAGCGCCTCCAGGTTCCTGGCGGTGGAGCCTTCCCGGATGTAGATGAACATCCCCTTGGCCAGTTTTTCCGCGGCTTCCTGCGCGCTCACGCACTCGTGGTCCGACTCCACGCCCGCCGCTATGTAGGCGTCGAGCTCGCGGCCGGCGAGTCCCGGCGCATGGCCATCGATGGGCAGGCCGGCACAGGCCGCGATCTTCGCCATCACGGCGGGGTCGGCGTTGATAACGCCGGGGAAGTTCATGACCTCCCCCAACCCGATGACGCCCTCCTCGCCGAGGAGGGGGACGAGGTCTTCGGCCTCCAGGACCGCGCCGGCGGTCTCCATGGGCGTGGCCGGGACACATGACGGCAGCATCACGAAGACATCCAGCGGCAGCCCCTCGTCCAGCCTCATCATGTAGCGGATGCCCTCCACCCCCAGGACGTTGGCTATCTCGTGGTAATCGGTGACTACGGCGGTAGTACCGGCGGGCACCACTGCCCGCGCGTACTCCGGCAGACTGACCATGGAGGACTCGATATGTACGTGACCGTCTATAAAGCCCGGGCAGAGATAGGCGCCGCCCAGATCCACTACGTTCCTCGCCGGGCGTTCTCCGAATCCTACGATCCTGCCGCCGCTTACAGCTAGCGAGCCGTCTTCCACGACGCCCTCGAAGACGTTGACTATCCTGGCCCCGCTAAGCAGGAGGTCCGCTTCCATGTCCCCCCGCGCCACCGCCAGCAGATCCTCAATACCCATATGCGCGCTCCCTTTTTCCCGGATCTTGATGAAGATAAAAACAGCTCGAGGGCTTATTCCTTTGCTTCCACGCGGCTATAGCCTATGCCTGCCCCGGCCCCCATCCGCTTCCTACCTTGATATCATATTTGCCATCCCCCGTATCCCACCAGTTACCACGCACTCAGATGACCGGCTCTTCCTCCAACTCGCCGGGTTGCCTGAGCCCCTCCGCGGGATAGGTCCTCATCTCGAGGATGACCTTCAAGGCCTCGTCCCGCATGGCGTACTCGAAGGCCTGCAGCCCCATCTCCAGTGGGAACCTGCGGTCGATGAGCTCCTGCACGTTCACCAGTCCCCGCAGCAGGGCGCGGATAGCCGGCTCGAACGGGCCGCAGCGCGAGCCGATGACCTGGATCTCGTCCACCACCAGCGAGGAGATGTCCACGCTCACCGACTCCACGTAGGTGCTCTTCTGCACGATGGTCCCCGCGGGGTCGACGAGGGAACGGGCGAGATAGAATCCATCCGGGCTGCCCGTCGATTCGATGACCACGTCGAATCGCTCGTCCAGGTCGAGCTCGTTCTCCAGGACGGTCCTTATCCCCAGGCGGTCCAGGATCTTGATCTTATGTGGGTAGCGTCCGACGGCCAGGAGAGCGCAGCCGTTCAGGCGCATCACCTGCGCCGCCATCAAACCCAGCTTGCCGTCGCCCAACACCGCAACCCGGTGGCTCGGACTTATATGTACCTGTTCCGTGATGCGGAAGCATGCCGCCAGGGGCTCCACGAAAACAGCCGAGTAGAGAGGGAGGGTATCCGGGATTATCTGCAGGTTGGAGACGGGCAAAGCCAAGTACTCGGCGAAGGCCCCGTCACGGCCGCTGATGCCGATGGTGGTGCGGTCCTGGCAGTGGTTGGTCTTCCCGTCTATGCAGATGGGACAGACCCCGCAGGGGCAGTTGATCTCCCCCACGACCCTCTTCCCCACCAGGTCGGGGTCGTCCGCCATCTCCACCACGCCCACGAACTCATGCCCCGGTATGCCCGCGAAGTCCATATACCCCCTGACGATCTCCTTGTCGGTGTGGCAGATGCCCGCGGCCATCACCTTGATCAAGGCCTCGCCGGGCCCAGGTTCCGGCATGGGCAGGTCATCACGCAACTGCAACTCTCCGTCGTAATACAAGCCGAGCATTCCCTGCGTCTCCTCTCCCTCAAACTCGCCGCCAACGGGGGACTTGGCCGGCGCCCTCTCCGCGGCGCGGCTGTGATCCAACGCGGCCACGGCTTCTATCAGGCCTTATGTGCTTCCTACTCTCTCTATCAATACCGTATCCCTCTTTCTTGACCCTATCAACCATAATATCCCGGGCGGGGTTTGCTTGGAACAGGGTACCCTTCCTCTGAGGTGCGGATAATAATATACTGTCCTTGATGGCTTTTGGCTGCTCGTCAGTGTAAAGGGGGTTTAAGCAATGATCATCGATAGTCATGTCCACCTCGTCGGCGATGGATGGGCGATGCGCAGCTTCTTCGTCGGCATGGCACGTGAAGCTACCGCCATGATGGGGAAAGCCACGGGCGAATACCCCGACGCCGAAGCCCTAATCGACAACCTCATGCCCGTCCTCGCCGACACCACGGGAGAGAAACTGGTCGCTAATATGGATGCAGCCGGCGTAGATAAATCATGTATATTCTCCACCGATTTCGGGCTGTCCACGGGAGAGCCCGAGGTCTCCATGGAAGACCAGAACCGCATGATAGCGGAGGCCGCCCAGCGCTTTCCCGACCGCCTCATCCCATTCTTCACCGTCGACCCCCGCCGCCCCGAGGGCCTGGACCTCTTCAAGCAGGGCATCGAGGAATGGGGCATGCAGGGCTTGAAGCTCCATCCTACTGCCGGTTACTTCCCTTACGACCCCGTCGTTTACCCCTATTATGAGAAGTGCATGGATTATGGCATCCCCGTCCTCTTTCACACCGGGTCTATAGCCGCCCCCCTGAAAGCCCGCTACACCCGGCCGATCAATGTTGACGACGTGGCGGCGGATTTTCCCGACCTCCCTATTATCATGGCCCATTTGGGCCATCAGCTCTGGGAGGAGACCTTGCTCGTTGCAAGCGTCAAACCCAATATATATGTCGACATCTGCAACTGGCAGTTCGTGTACAACAATCATCCCCAGGATTTCTACCGCACTCTACGTGCCGTAGTAGACGAGATAGGCCCGTGGCGGGTTTTCTGGGCCACCGATGGTCCTTACGCTAACGTCCTCTGCCCCCTCGATACCTGGGTAAAAGCGGTTTCAGAGCCCGACCTCAGTTCTTGCCCGGAAGTATCGTTCACCCAGGAGGAGCTCGACGCCATCATGGGCAAGGCTTTCGCCAAGCTGATGAACCTGGAATAAATAAAGCAGCGCTTTGGGATCAGACCTCAACGGGGGTGAGTTCAAGCCTTGGGGTCAGCCCTCCATTTTCCACACGAGCTAGTGCTATAAACAGTTCAAGCCTTGGGGTCAGCCCTCCATTTTCCACACGATCTAGTGCTATAAACAGTGCGCACTTATTCTCCGGTACCGTGTGGAAAATGGAGGGCTGACCCCCGGCTTGGCGAGGGCCTCCGCTTACAATCCCCGCTCACCACGTTGAGGCCTGGCCCTAGGCGCGGTTGTCGGCCTCGGCCGGTTTCAATTCCACCGCTTCGGCGGGGGTTTCCTCTTCCTCGAGCTGGCGGCGTCGTGCGATGAGGGTGATGATGGAGGGCAGCACCAGCAGGCTGGCGGCGAAGGACACCGTCAGAGAAAGGGCGGTGATCAACCCGAAGCGCCTCATGGGCTGCATCTGCGAAAAGGAGATGACCAGGAAGGCCCCTGCAGTGCAGACGGTGCTGGCCATGAGGGGCTTGCCCACGCGGATTATGCATGTGTTCAAGGCCTCGGCCACGCTCACTTCACCCCCCGCCTGTTCTTCCAGGAAACGGTGGGTGACGTGGATGCCGTAGTCTATGCCCATGCCGATGATCATGGATACGACGAGCACGGTCATCATATCCAGCGTCCATCCCATGAGCGCCAGGAATCCCAGCTCCACCGTTATCCCTGCCACCAGCACTGAAAGGGCGGCCAGTCCGTAGGTCAGGGAGCGGAAGACGAGCACCAGCACCAGCCCCGAGAGGACGAGGGCCAGGATGGAGGTCTCGATCTGCGTCGGCACCAGGTTCCCCAGCAGCTCGGCGGTGAGGGGGGTTATGCCCCCCACCTCGTACGCGATGCCCGCGGCCCCGAAGTTGTTGGCGGCAGCTTCCTTCAGGATGCGGTCCTTGTCCATCATCACCTGGTTGGACTGGGCTCCCTCGCTGAATATGGAGATAAGGGCGGCCCGGTGGTCCTCGGAGACCAGTTTCCCCTCCTGGGGGCCGAAAAGAGCTCCGATCTCGGCCACGTCGGCCTCCGCTTCCGCCGCGGTGACGGGGAGCGCGCCCGTCCCATCCGCGCCCGCCTTTCCCGTCTCCGCCCTGAAGTCCTGGATGAGCTCCCCTATGCTGGAGCTGCCGTTCTCCGAAAAATAGGGCGATCGGGCGATCTCCTCCTGGAAACCGCGCATGGCCGCCAGCGCCTCTGGCGCGAGGACGTCGCCGGTGAGCAGTATCACGTCCTCCTGTTGACCCCCGAAGATGCTCTCCTCCAGGTACTGGGCCTGCAGGGAAGGGATGTCCTGGGGCGCCAGGGCGCGCAGGTCCGGCGTGGTGGAAAGCCGGAACGTCCCCATGATGCAGATGAAGACGATGAATGCGTAGACCACCACCACCGCCCTGGGGCTTCCCTGCGAGATGCCGGCGACCCTGCCCAGGAAACGGTCGATGCGCAGATCGCTCGTGCGGGCGAATATCTTCACCCCCCGCGGCAGCCGGCTCGTGCCCCGGCTCAGGCGGCGTTCCTCACGCAGGACCATCAGGGCGGGCAGGAAGGTGACGCTGAAGATGAAGCAGATCCCGATGCCCCCGGCAGTCAGGTACCCGAATTGCTGCAGGACGTCGAAGTCGGAGAACCCGAAGGAAGCGAAACCGAAAACCGTCGTGACACAGGCGAGGAAGATGGCCACCCCCACCGTGATCACGGCCTTGTACGCCGCCTTACGGGGTTCCTTCCTGGTCCCGAACTCCTCGTAGAAACGGCTCATCATGTAGACCAGGTTGCCCAGGCTGATGCCCAGCACCAGGGGCCCGATGAGCGCGGATAACACCGTGTAGGGCAGATGAAGCCACCCCATGATGCCGTAGATCCAGATGGCGGTGAGGGCGATGACCATCATCGGAAGCAGCACGTCGGTGAACCTCTGGAAGGTGAGGTAGAGAAGGATCATGAGCAGGGCCACGGCTATAACGGCCAGGAGCCAGGTGCTGGAGAGGACGTAATCCTCCAGGTCCTTGTCGATGGAGGGATCGCCGCTCACGTACACCGAGGCCGGGACCTCGCCCCCCTCGAAGTAATCGTGGAAGAAGCCCTCCGCCTCCGAGGCGAAATCCTTGCGCTGGGAGGAATCGTACTCGGGATTGACCTTTATCCAGGCGGTGGCGTACCTGCTGTCGGCGGAGAGCAGCGCCGAGCCCTGTTTTTCCACCGTCCACTTGTAGGCAACGGGATTTGCGAGGTACAGTGCGACGCCTTCCTCGATCGCCTGTTCGAAAGGGACCGTCTCCGCCGGGTTCATGGGGCTGGGGACCTCGGTACCCTCACCGAACCGCATGATCGTGGCGACATCGTTGACGAGCGGTCCATACTGCTTCTTGGCCTCGTTCAGCGCGTTGCGTGCGAACCCCGTCAGAAAATGTTCCATGTACACGTAGCTGTCCTTGCCCACCGCCTTCACCATCTCGTCCTCCAGGAGGAGGAATTTCTTGATCATGGGATAGGTGAGCATGGCGTCGCTCTCCACCATGGGGATCTCGTTGTTGATGCCGCCGAAGAGGCGGTCCACGTCCTCCAGGGTGCGCGAGGTCTCGTACTTGGTGGGGATGAGGTCCTTCTGCCCCGCCTTGACCTCGATAAAGGATGCCCCGATCGCAACGGGTATAGTGAGCAGTACGCAAACGAGCACCACGGCTCGGGCATGATCCCTGCACAGCCGGGCAACAAAGGACATTACCCTGTCGAACCAGGACAGTCTTATGGCTCTCCTCCCACAGGCAGACGTCGTTCGCCGCTTTTTATATTTATATAACCTTCGCTTACCGTAGGTTACTCTCCTTCACGCCCGCAGGCAAACCCCCACGATCCTCTCCCGATCCCCACACCCGCCTATCGCGTCGCGGCGGGAAATGCCGTCCGTACCTGTTAAAATAGTAGACGTAAAATACACTTGTTTTGGTGTGGGGAAGAGATGGTAGCCGGACCATGACTCAGTTTACAGACATCCTGGACGACCTTACGCGTTTGTACCCCGAGTACGAACTGCTCTTCTTCGAGGAGCAGACCTGGACCAACCTCGACGTTTACAGGCGGACCTGCCGGCTGGGGAATGCCCTGGCCTCGTTGGGGCTGCAGCCGGGAGACCGGCTCATGGCCCACATGGAGAACTGCCCGGACGCCGTTCACCTCTACTCCGCCTGCGCCAAGAACGGCATCGTTTTCTGCCCCACCATGTTCCTGATCAGCGCCGAGGAACTCTCGTGGATCGCTGAGCACTCGGAGGCGCAGTACCTGGTGACCACACCTAACCTGCTTTCCAAGGTACGCCTGGCCTGCCCAGCCCTGTTCGAGAGCAACCGCGTCATCCTGGCCGGCGAGGAGAAGGAGCCGGGGACCCTCGGCCTGGAGGAGCTCTGCGAGGGACAGCCGGAGGAGCTGGGCACCAACCCCGACCTGAACGACGACGAAGTGGCCGCCCTCCTGTATACGGCGGGCACCACCGGCCGCCCCAAGGGCGTGCTCCTCACCCACGGCAACATCGGCAGCAACGTCCGTTCCGTTGCCGCCTCCTTGCGCATCACCCGGGATGAGGTCGCCCTGTCTCCCCTGCCACTATCCCACTCCTATGGCCTGACCATGTCCCTGCTCCCCTCGGTGTGCGGCATGAGTTCCATACTCATGCGCTGGTTCGACGCGGCCAGGGTCTTCGAGTACACCGAGCGGTTTCACGTCCGTTCCATCCCCGGCGTGCCTGCCATGTTCATCCAGCTCCTCAACCACCCGCGGGCTCCCCAGTACAATGTAAAAAGCTGGAAGCGGTTGCAGAGCGGGGCCGCTCCCCTGCCCGAGGAGGTCTTGAAGGCTTTCCGGGAGAAGTTCGGGGTCTATCTCTACGAGGGATACGGCCTCACCGAGGCCTCGCCCATAGTGAGCAGCCAGGGCCCGCATCTTCCCTTGAAGCCCGGCTCGGTCGGGCCGCCCATACAGGGGGTGGAGGTTAAGATACGGGACGATTTCGAGCGCGAGCTGCCGCCCGGCAGCCCAGGTGAGATAACCGTACGGGGACCCGGCGTCATGAAGGGGTACCTGAAGGACCCGGAGGAAACGGAGCGTACCTTACGGGGGGATTGGCTGCACACCGGCGATATAGGCTACCTCGATGAGGATGGATACCTCTTTGTCGTCGAGCGAAAAAAGGACCTTATCATATCCGGTGGCTTCAACCTCTACCCCTCGGAGGTCGAGAAGGTGCTGGAGAGGCACCCCGCGGTGGCCGAGGCCGCCGCGGTCGGCGAGCCCGATCCCATCCGGGGAGAGGTTGTCCACGCCTTCGTCGTCCTCAACGCGGGGATGGAGGTTACCGAGAAGGGCTTGATCGAGTTCACGCGCAACTCACTCGTTTATTACAAGTGCCCTCACCGTGTGACCTTCGTGAAAGACCTGCCCCACACGTTTCTGGGAAAGCCCTCCCGCCGCGAGCTGCGTGACCGGCTTATCGACCGCTAAACGAGCGACATACCCTTCTCCTCGGCGATACGCCGCTTCAGTTCCTTCAAGGCCGCTTCGCCTGGCCGGTGCCGGCCGGATTCTATCTCCTTGACCAGGGTGAGTATGGCGCTGTGCACCGGCACCGGGATGTTCGCCGCGCGGGCATGTTCCACGATGCTCCCGCTCAAATGGTCTATCTCCGTCATCCTTCCCGCCTCGATATCGGCGAGCATGGGGGGCTTGACCCTGCGCCACAAGGCGTCCTCCCAAGGTGAGCCGGGTTCCGAAGGGTCCCGCCCGTTGCAGGCGGCAGCCCGCCTGCATTCCCCGGCCGCCTCGCCGCACAACCGGTCCAGCCCTTCCATGGCCTGTGCCTCCTGCGGGGCGGCGCCCACTACCGCACACAACCCGCTCACTGCCGCCGCGGCCTCCAGCCGCTTCCACGTCTCCCCCCTCAAGTCGGCCGTGACCCGGGCTTTGCCAGGGAAGACGGCCTCGAGCGCCTCCACAATGGGCTCCATCACGGCCTCCCTTCCGGGGAGAAACGCTCCCAGTACGAGTGAACGTAAGTCCTCGACCTCCACTTCACCGCCGGGATCCTCGACCGCTGAAACCCAGGCCACCGCGGCGAAGGCGCGTTCCTCTCCCACCAGTCCCGCTAACCCGGTGACGGCGTTCCCGTCCTGCAGGGACAGGTAGACGGTGTCCCGGTGCACGAAGGGGCTCAAGGGCCTGAGAGCATCGCCGGTTCCCCCGGCACCCATCGCCAGGACCATCATGTCGTAGGGCGCGACAGCCTCCCCCGCCAAGCCGACCTCGGGAAAGGCCTCCCCGCTCACGGCGCCCCGCACGCGTATCCCGCTCCCCCTGATGCCGGCGACTCTCTCCTCCCGGAGTTCGTAGACCACGACCTCGACACCCGCTTTATCGAGCAGCAGGGCTGCCAGGCCGCCCATGGCCCCTGCTCCGATCACCGCCACTCTCATGGTGATACTCCTTTCGGTCCAGTGCCCAAGTATATTCTTCCCACCTGCCCTGGTCCACAAGGATCCGCGTTTACGCGGGCGGTAATGGGGAAACATATCATTAGGAAGTAAGATAGCGAAGAGGAAGGGGGAGACTATGCCGGACAGCGTCTACAAGATCATCGAGGTGGTCGGCTCCAGCGCGGATTCGTGGGAGGATGCCGCTAAGAAAGCAGTGGAGACGGCCGGAAAGAGCCTCAAGGACCTCCGCGTAGCGGAGATCGCGGACCTGGACATGAAGGTGGAAGAGGGTAAAGTAACGGCTTTCCGTGCCCGCGTGAAGATCTCTTTCAAGTATCACCAGGAAGAGGATTAGCCATCAGCTTTGCCTGCCTCGCTGCGCAGCGACCGTCGCTATAACCGCGGCGCTGCCCGGGTATTTTGACCCGGTATGCAGCCTGGGGCGCACGGCATCACTTCATCGCACGAAAAGAGGGCGATACCGTATCGCCCTCTTGCGTTGCGCGGGTCTAGAGGATCGGATGGTGTGATCCATACTAATGTCAGCAAGGTTGTAGCAGAACATGTTGCCCTGACCGATCGATCGCTCCCCGGTCAGGCTGAGGGAAATAAAATCGCAGGTGCCTCAGTACGCCGTCCAACGAATACGCTGGTAGTGGAGCGCCGTTGCGACGCTCCCGATGCATAACCGTTTTACGGGACGTGCACTAGTTGCCTGTCGTCGGTGTCGTCGGCGTGGTCTGCGTCCCGTCCTGGGGCGTGGTCTGCGTCCCGTCCTGGGGCGTGGTCTGCGTCCCGTCCTGGGGCGGGGGCGTTGTCTGGGTATTGCCCCCTCCGAGGCCCGGATCCTCGGGGCCGACAGGGGTGCCCTCCTCGGGTGGAGGAGGTGGGACCGGGCTTGACGTCCAGATGAACAGGGGCGTGCCTACATTGACGTTGTTGAAGAGATCGAGGATGGCCCAGTTGGCCATGCGTATGCAGCCGTGGGAGTACAGGCCCGGGTTCAGGTTCTCGGTGCCGTGTATCAACACGGTCCCCCCCGCGGCGCTGGTCACCAGGGCTCGCACGCCCAGCGGGTTGCCCGGTCCCGGCTCGATGCGCGGAGGCATCGTCTTGGACCATTCCACGTTGGGGTTGATCCACACCGGGTTCTCCTCCTTGCGGATGATGTAGTACTTACCCAGCGGTGTAGGGTACTTGGGCGTCCCGGTGGCCACGTAATAGGTATTGACCAGGGCATCCTGGCTATACCAGCTCAGGGTGTTGCCCATGATGTCCACGACCAGCACGGTCTTGACGTCGTCGTTGGAGAGGTTGGGCGGCGTCACGGCAACCACCGGCTCGAGGATGCGGTTCTCCGAACACAGGGAGGTCTGCACCGCCTGCAAGGTCGCCTCGACATCCATCCACAGGCCGTCCTGGGAGGGGTTGAAGTCGAGTTCCCCGGTCTGGAAATCGAAGTCGAGGGAGGCGTCCCTGACCTCCTGGTCTATCTCGGCCGCCATGGCGTTGAGCCTCTGTACCACTGCGTCGTTGTTCATGAAGCATTCCAACCCGATGTTTATGTTCTTGGGCTTGTCGAAAGCACGGCGAAAAGCGCGTTCGAACACCGAACCATCCCACCCGGTGCTGTAAGCCTGGTCCACCAGGGCTTCCACGTCGATCTGCATGCCCAATTCCGCGGGATCCATGCTCCATTGCTTGCCGCGGAACTGGATGGTAAACGGCATCATCAGGGGCTTGACCGCCTGCTCGGTGACCGCACCTATCGCTTCCTCCCTGGTCATCCCGGTGATGTCTACCCCCAGGACGGTGGTATTGGGGAACATCTCACCCCGGTGGCGCGAATCCGCGTATACCAGGACCGAGGACGCCAGTATGAAGAAGGCCAGCACGATCCCCAACACGATCAGGGCCCAGCGCACCATGCCGCTGCGGGGCTTGACCAGCGATTTCACCTTAGCCCAGTTGCTCAACTTCTGCCTCGGCATATCTTCCCTTCTCTTCCTCCTGCCTTATGCCTTCGGGCAATGAGACGCCACACGAGCTGGTATCGTTCCTACCACCCCTCAACGAACTGACGGAAATAACCCAGGAAGGAGAACTCCGACAGCACCCTCTGGCGCTCCTCGTGCAACGAACGCAGTGCCCTCATATCCCGCGCGGCTCCCCTTCCGCTCTCCGCCTCTATAAGGTCCAGGACCTCCGCATGGCGTCGTTGCAGTTCCTCCAGCCGCAGCTCGTAGCCGGGGATCTTCATGGCCAGCAGCTCCCCATCCCGGAAACGGGCCAGTGATCTGCAGCGCATGCATTCGTATGATCCCTTTTCCTCCGTCAACTCCAGCAGGCCGTTGCAGAGGGGGCAGTGGCGTTCCTCCTCGTCCTGCGGCTGCAAGTCCTCTCACTCCTCTCCAGAAGATTATCCCCGAACCGCTGGAGTCAGGCAATGACGGGGATCGGTGCTTTACGACCCCGCACGGAGATGCCCGGTCACACTCCGACAGGGCGACCGTATCAGCCCGGAACAACGGGGACCCCCGAGGGGCCCCCGTTATCTTCGATCCGCCCAGCGATGATGCCGGTCTATTCCTCCGCTGGTTGCGGAGGCGCCTGGCCTCCACCGATCAACAGCCCGATGATGAGGATGAGGGCTCCCACGATAAGCAGCGCCCAGGGTATATATACCTTGACCACGTTGATCATCCCGGCGCCGTCCTTGGCGTCCTCGATCGCCGATTTCACCGTCTCCTCGGTCTGTACGAGGCTGTATTCGAATATCTTGGTCGGCTTAGCCTCTCCCAGTTGGCTCTGCAGCTCGACCAGTTGGGCCAGGGCCGGTCCCAGGGCAGGGTCGCTGGAGTACTTGGCGAGGATGGTGAATATCTCGACCAGGCCCGAGGTATCGAGCTCCATATGGAGGCTCTCGACATCCTTGTACAGGTCGACCGGGGACCCTGTCTTGGGTTCCACGGACATCTCCACTTCGAAGGCCCAGTAGTAATTGACCGGGATCTTCTTCTGCAGCACCGCGTTCAGGGCCTGCAGGTCCTCGGGGGAGAGCCGCTGTGTGGCCAGGGCGATAAGGGCATCCACATCCATCCCCATGGCTGCGAGCTGCGGCTTGAGCTCGTCGAAGGTCACCTCCGCAGGCAGGCCCAGGATCTCGACGTAAGCCGGCGCTACCTCCTTCTTATCATCGACCGAGGTGCTGCCCTTGAAGTTGTAGACCGTGACCCCCTCTTTCTCTTCCTCGCTCACAAACTCTGCATCCATGCTCGCCCCCAACTCACCCTTCCAGATGGAGTAGATCTCGTCCTTGGAGGTGTCGAAGGGGAGCAGCGGGTAGTAGCTGCCCTGGCGTTTTACGGTATTCCCTGCCACGAAGTCGTAAGCCCGGTCATCATTCACGTTCTCCGAGTTCTTGCGGTCCAGCACGTAGAGGGAAGACGTGCCGCCGGGCGGGTTCTTCATACCGCCGACTTCCGTGACGACATCTTCCTGTATGACCGCCTGCGAGGAATCGTACTCATCGGCCAGAGAGAAGACCCTGCGCTCCACCTGCATGGGCAGCTTCAGTTCCTCCCCCGCCGGCAGCGGCTCCTGGGTGGCTGGATTCACGTAGTAGGTGAACTCGCCCTCGTATACGCTGGCCGAGTCGATATCGTCCGGCAACTTGACCAGGGCATTGACCGCGATCGCCCACCACAGGATGGCGGCCAGGATGAGGACGATACCCAGCGCTATGAGGATCTTGCTGGTCACTCCTTTCATCACAACCTCCTTTATCTGTATTTCTTGTCGATCTTTCTCTCAAGATTTATTCTATCCGTGCCGGTCGTTCTCCTGCGAGTACAACACGGGCCCTCCTATATTCTTCCCCGCGTACGGCGCCGCAATCACGCCTGGAGCCCGTGCGGGCTACCGCTGTCAGATGCTTCGATCCGAGCCATGGGGCCTCAGCGGCGCCAATCGCTCACTCCAGCATGACGATCCTGCCCCTGATCTCCTCTCCCAACTCGAGCAGGCCCACGGACCTGTAAGGGGCGAACATCTTATCGGTGGGGCTGCCGGGATTGAGAAAATAGATGCTCCCCTCATCGCGGTTGTACGCCTGATGCGTGTGCCCGAAGACGATCGCGTCCACCTCCTCGAACTCCCCGCGCAGTCGGCTGGTCATCTGCTGCGGCGCACCCGAACCGTGGATGAGCCCGATGCGGCGGCCGGCCGCCTCCACCACCCTTTTGCGGGGCAGGGCCTCCATGACGTCGCCATGATCCATGTTGCCGGCCACCGCGATCACCGGCGCGATGCCCTCCAACTCCTCGAGCACCGCCATCTCCAGGATGTCGCCCGCATGCAGGATGAGATCCGTACCCTCCATGACCTGCAGCACCCGTAACGGGACCGGGCTGCGGTGCAAGTGAGTATCGGAGATCACCCCCAGGATAATGTGGTCGCTCAACGTTCCACCCCGGGAGCATAACCGGTTGAGACGTGCTCTCCCACCCACGAACCGCGGTAGCGGAAGTAGATAGGCCTCTCCACGATGATCTCTCCGGAGGCATGCACCGAGAAGGCCAGGCCCTCCTGGTAAGGCATCATGGAATTGACGTAGAGGGTGGTGCGGCTGCGCGGATTGAGGCCGACTTTCTCCCAGAGGACCTCGCCGCTCTCGAGATGGAACCTTATCTCCGCCTCCACAGCTTCGTCACCGGGGTTCTGCAGGCACAGCCAGTCCTCGAAACCGTCACCGGTATAGCCCTCGGCGAAGTACCAGTGCCGGGAGGGTGAACTGACGCCTATCCCCACATCGCCCCCCTGGCACCAGTCGTGGTAATCATGGTATATGGGGCGCTCGGCCACCAGGGGCTTATCACCGCTCACCGCTATGGATAGTTGCAGGTTCTTGCCGGCCCGCTTGTTGACATCCACCGTCCTCCTGGAAAACGGAGGGATCAGTTCCTCGTCGGTGATGTTGGCCCCTTCCAGTGTCTGGTAGGTTATGCGCACGCGGTTGGGCTCCGGGTTGGGGTTGAGCAGGCACAGCCACTCCTCGAACCCTTCGCCCGTGAAGCCCTCGGCGAAAAACCAGGTTGTGGAGGGCTGATTGGCCCCCGTGGAGACGTGGCCGCCGGCCCAAACCCCGTGATAGAGGAAGTAGATGGGGCGTTCCGCCACCACCGGCTGGTCCGAGGTGACCTGCATGGAGATCTCCTTATCCGGTCCCACTACCTCGTTCACGAAGATGGTGTCGCGCTGCCATGGGTGCACGAGCCTCTCCTCTTCCTTCAACAATCCCCCCTGCGATAGGTACTTTATCTTCACTTTTGCGGGCTGCTCCCCGGGATTGAGCAGGCAGAGCCATTCCTCGAATCCGGACCCGGTGTAACCCTCGGCGAAATACCAGTTGTTCGAGGGTTGGTTGGTGCCGCTTGATACGTGGCCTCCGTCCCAGCGCCCGCCGTAGAGAAAATACATGGGCCTTTCGACCATGATGGGCAGGGGGGAGTCCACGATCATGCTGACGTCGCGTTCCATCCCGACCTCGCTGGCCACCTCGATGGAGAGACGGCTCTCCGCCTCCACGTGGTAAGTACGCTTCAGGGTCTCGCTTCCCGCGAAGGCATAGGTGACCACGAAATCCACGGGTTCGATGTTGGGGTTCAGTACGGTGAGCCATTCCTGGAAGCCCTCGCGTGTGGTGCCCTCGGCGAAATACCATTTCTTAGCAGCGTTGGCCACGATGAGGTCACGCGATATGGACGAACGGCTGCCGCCCTGGTACCAGGCGACGGCCTGCAGGGTATAGGTCCCGTCCTTGTACCCGGAGGTGTCCACCTGGAAGGTGAACGGCTTAGAGGTCCTGCTCTGGATGATGTTACCATTCACGACGAGTTCCACGCGGTTGACGCTTTCCTCCCCCAGCAACTGCAGCTCAACGTCGATCGCTCCCCAGGACATGCGGTTCTCCTGCGGCAGCACGAAGCTTATGCTGGAGGGCATGTGGATGCCCCGCATGATGGCCATAGCTTCGCGCTCGAGGTAAGACGGGTTTCTCAGGCGCTGCTCCTGCTCAGGATTGGATATGAAGGAGGCCTCGGTGAGGATGGCGGGCATGGTGGTGTTGTTGAGTACGCCGACATAGGATACCTTCCAGACCCCCGAGTTTCCCAGGCCGAACTCCCCTGCCAACTCGGCCTGGACGGAGTTGGCCAGCTCCAGCGATTCCTGGCTGGCGTTCACCGCCACCAGGGTCACGGTGTAGTTGATGCTCCTGTCGCTCTCGGCGTTGTGGTGGATGCTGATGAAGCGGTTGGCTCCCCACGCATTGGCCATCTGCCACCTCTGGGTGATGCTTACGGCGGAATCATCCTGGCGCGTCATGAGCACCTCGGCGCCCTCGGACTCCAGCATGCCTTTGAGGGCGAAAGCCACCTGGAGGTTTACGTCCTTCTCCAGCAGGCCGGTGGGCCCCACGGCCCCCATCTCGGCGCCCCCGTGCCCGGGGTCTACGCAGAACTTCCAGCCGCTGAGGGCGCCCAGCGCTTTATCCGCCGTGGGCGGGTAGAAGACGATGAGGGATGCGCATAGGCATACCAGGAGCAGCACCGCCGTGCCTCTGCTGGCGGCGGTCCTCTTTCCGACCTGGTAGCCGGCTCTGCCATATGAAGACTCCGGGTTCATGCAGGCAATTTCCCTCCATCTGCCTCTGTCTCTTGACCTTCTTCTATTTCGACAGCATATCCGCAAACCCTTGAGCCGCCCAGCATATACCGCTGCGCCGGACCCGCAGCTTGACAGGCCTGCAGATATACAAAGAAGCGGTTGCTCAAGCCCTTGGGCCAGCCTGTTGGGTTTTCCTTGTCCTATATATTGGAGAAAAAACCGGAATCCAGGTTCCCTGGACATATGTGGAGGATGATGTGGGTGACGATGCTACGGGGTCGGTCGCAGCTACCGCCCGATAGAAGGTAAAGAAAAGCGCATAAATGCGGTAAGGAAAGAAATAATCACATCCGGGTGTAGCCTTATTATAATAACCCAACTAGCCCGGGGAACTACTGGGTCGGTTGCAGCAAGCGCGCAAATGAAGGTTTCTTCATTGTATTTAGTGACATGCGCGCGAAGCGAAACCGTTACCCAGAGGCCCCGGGCCACTAACGGCCCAGCTCGGAGAGGAAGCGCAGGGCCTCGGGCTCATCGGGTTGGATGCGCAGGACCTCGGTGAAGTCCTCCACCGCCCCCGTGACGTCGCCCTTTTTTCTCCTGCCCAGCCCGCGCGCGAGGTATGCGGGATAGAGGTCGCGGTTGAGGATGAGGGCCCGGTCCCAACTATCCACGGCATCAGACCAGGCATTGAGCAGGGCGTAGCAGACGCCGCGTTCGTAGTAGGCTTCGGCCCATCCGGGTTTGAGCCTGATCACATGGTTAAAGTCCCGGATGGCCCGGTTGTAGATGGGATTCTCGTCATAACTCATCTTGCGGCGTAAGGCTTTGCCGCGCAACATGTATGCCTCGGGAAAATCGGACTTCAGCTTGATGAGGCGGCTCAGGTCGCGTACTGCGCAGATGTAGTAACCGCGGTCGAGCAGGAGCTTGCCGCGCCGGAACAGGTCTCCCTCGTCCTGGGGCTCCTCCTGCAGGGACAGGTTCAGCTCCTGTAAGAGAGCTTCCTCGTCCTCCTCTACGAAGCCCTCCGCCTCGGCCTCCTCTCCCTCGAGCATGCCGACCATAATACCTATGAGGTTCTTGGAGCGGACCAGCCCCATATGGGTACAGAACCATCCCACGCGTACGTTATCCGTCCCCTCCAGGCGGCAGTTGGACCAGGGTATGACCGCCAAGTCCTTGGACGTGAATAAGGACACGTACGGGAAGACCGTGCCGTCGGCGAGCTCGTCGCGATAGCCGGCGGAGAGGTTCGCCAGGAAAGCGCTGGAGGGGAACATCTCGCGAGCTGCCTTGAAGAGGAAGAAGGGATAAAACGTGTATGAGCCGTGGTTGGGGGTCCCCAGCATGACCAACCGGCCGAGGTAATCCTTCGCCCCCATCTGCTCCACCGCGAACCTGGCCACCAATCCCCCCAGTCCCTGGCCGACGAGGGAGAGACGCCTAACGCCTAAGAGCACCCTGAACTCCTCCATCTTGTACATGAGGATGCGGGCGCCCTTGCGGATATCGCCGACGGCGAAGTTGGGCAGGTGGATGGTGTATACCTCGAAATCCAATTCCTTGAGCCTTCTGCGGAAGGCCGCGGAGATGAAGGAAAAACGGAGAAAGCCCGGCACATAGAGGACCGGGTCGCGCCGTCGCCGCAGTGGCGACAGGCTCTCCGGAAAACCCTCCTTGGACAGGGGAGCTTTGTCCTTGCGAGAAAGTATCCTATCCTCCAATGCCCCTACCTCAGCTTTCCCCATCTCCTACTCCCCGTCTGCGCCCGGGCGGGGCCGACGCCACGGCCGACCTTAGTATAACCCAGTCTAAGTACTCTGCTCCATAAATACGCTGGCATTCGATCGCCGCTGCATCCCCGCCCGCTGCGTTCCGCTCCCTGCGACGTACTCAGCGAGTACGCCTCAGTCGCGCGCCTTGCGGGCGTGGCGCACCCGCACTCTCGGTGCGTCACCGTATTTATGAAGCCGAGCACTAAGCGGGGCAAGCTATCCGGGTAACCCTGCAATCCGAACCCTTTCCCAGCGGAGGATCCTGGCGTTACCTCGGTATAAGGGGGGTGATGCGCGCCGTGGTGCGGTGGAGGCGGGCATTGATGAGCAGGCCGAGTGATTCCAGGGCGGGCAGCGGGACTATCTTCAAGGGGTTCACCTGCATGAGCGGCGTAAGGGCGCCGACCACGTCCCGGAGGTTGTTGCAGCCGATGGATGTGCGCACCGACCTCTTGCCCAGCCTGCGGCTGAGCTCGGGGTAGGCCTCTTCGTAGGAGCAGTCCCCGACTACGAACACCTTGCCCTCCAGCTTCTTCAGCTCATCGGGGTCCAGGCCCTTGCCCATGACAATGGTGAACCCACCCTTTCCCTGGAAATCGGTGTAGAGCCATTGGAGCACCATGCGGGTGTTCAGGCTGCAGCCCTCGGGGCAGCAGCGTTCCCTGCCCTCGATGATGGGGACATCATCGGGATACACATCCAGGATCTCGCAGGTGTATTCGCGGCGGAACGGCTCCCGGTCCCCGATAACCTCGATCTCGTCCAGGTCGATGGTCCCCGATCCATCCTCCGCCGCCAGCCTCAAGTGCTCGACCTCGGCGGGAGGGATGCCCATGATATCGCAGCCGACGGCATCCACCGCCAGGGTGTCGTCTCCGCCGATGAGGACATCGAGGCGCTCAACGCAACGGTCCACCAGGCTCTCAGGAGCGTCGTGGCCATGGTTCATGGCGTAGATGCCCTCGATTACGGTGAAGTCAGGTCGGATCACGGCATAGATATCGGCGAACTTGCGATGGAGGTTAAAGTTGTGGTCGCGGATACGGTCTTTCTGCATGATCAGGCCATACTGGTTCTTTACCCCCAGGGTGACCGTGCCCATGGAATGGGTCTTCAACTTGGGAAGGCTGACATAGAGGTTCTCGTCCCGACCGTCCATGAGGCGTTCCTTGATCCAACGAGATACGTGGACTTTATACCCCAGGGTGGGGAGCGTGACCTCAACCTGCTTTCCCTCATCCAGGTAGAGAGGGATGGCGCCTGCATCCTTTGCCGCTTTGTCCATGCCGGTTATGCGGAAGACCAGGCGGGTGAAGGCAGCCTGGGTGCAGTTCTCCATGACGTATACATCACGGGCTCCAGCCGCCTTGAAAAGACGTGCCACCGCAGAGACAACCGCCGGGTCGGTATAGCTGTGGGACTTATAATCGACGCCGTTGACCTTGATGAAGACGTCCTTTTTCTTACCCAGGACCGCTCCCATGCCCCCGAAGGGGGCGAAGACCTCCTCCACCGCCGCGTCGATGTCCTTCTCCACCGGCACTACTGCGACTCTGCTCATCTTACCCTCCCCTTGCTGCGTGACGATCTTACGGCTGCTTTGCGCGCTCCTGCGTCTTTGCTCAGATCTCTTCCGGTTTCACCTATCTCTATTCCCGATAAGCTATGGCGGCCAGCTCCACCTGGAATGCCCCCAGCAGGGAGACGCCCATCGCCGAGCGGGACGGGTATGGCGGCTTGAAATACTCCTCGTATACCTCGTTGAAAGCCATGAGGTTGCCGATATCACTCAGGTAGACGGTTACCGCAAGTACCTTCTCCAGCCCGCTGCCCGCGGCTTCCAGCAGGTTCTTCAGGTTACGCAGGACGATCATGGCCTCCTCGCGGATGTCACCGCATACCGCATCTCCGTCCTGCTTGACCGCCAGCAGCCCGGAAACGAAAACCAGGTCCCCCCAGACGATCGCCGGCGAATACGGGCCGCGCGGAACCGGGATATTTTCTCCCTTGACGCTTTCGAATCCATCGGACAAGACGCTCACCCCCTTGCCCATGAGTATAGCAAACGTGGCCAACCAAGGAGCGCCTGGCACGCGTGCATCTGCGCAGCCACGTTAGAGGATCTTGGTGATGACCAGGCGGTAGCGGGAAGAGGCGGGAGAGCCGGGAGAATATACGCGCGCGAGCAGAATGTAGGAGAGCGCGAGGAAGCCGAGGCCGAAGATGAGGCCGAGAGCGACGTTGAAGCCACTGCCGAAGAGCGCCGAGCCCAGTAAAGCGCCCACGCCCAGTCCGACCAGGAACGCCAGCAGAGGTATGCCATAGAGGATATAGGCAGCACGGATGGAAACACTCGCGGGGATATCCACGATAACGCGGTCGCCCTTTCTCGCTCCCGCGCTGTTCTCCGCCTCCGCAAGCATGGTGTCATCATCAACCAGGACGCAACAGGAGCCGCAACCCTCACAGAGTCGGCTGCGCCGCAGCATGACTTCGGCGACGTCTCCGCGTACCGCCATTACCGTTCCTTCCTCCCGCCTCGCGCGAGTGGCGGCGGGGTAATCGAACAACTCGGGCGGCTCCCCTGGCCCATCACTCATGTCGGGTTTTTTCCCCTCCATATGCGTTCATCTCCCATGCGGTCTTAACATCCAGGCCTTACCCGGAGACTGCGCTACCTACTTCGCCGCGGCCATGTATTTTTCCGGATCCGCGTCGAACTGCTCCTTGCACATCTTGTTGCAGAAATAGATGGTCTTGCCCCCGTATTCAGAGGTGGCTGCGGCGTCCTTCTTCTTGATCTTCATCCCGCATACCGGGTCTATCGCCTTTCCCATCATCTCGAGTCCCTCCTCTCCTTTTTTCTCCTCGGGCCCCACCTCGCCCTGCGCGGGCTGGCCGCCCCGCCCTTCCTTGTTCCACGCTTCCTTGAAACGCCTCAAGCGCAGCGAGTTGCTGATGACCGAAACGGAGCTGAAGGCCATGGCCGCGGCGGCGTAGATGGGGTTCAAGAGCACGCCCCAGATGGGGTAGAGCACTCCGGCGGCTATAGGAATACCGATGACGTTGTAGATAAAGGCCCAGAAGAGGTTCTGTTTTATGGTGCGCAGCGTGGCCTGCGACAACCTGATGGCCGTGGCCACCTTACGCAGGTCTTCCGAGATAAGGGTGATGTCCGAGGTCTCCAACGCCACATCCGTCCCGGTGCCGATGGCGATGCCTACATCCGCCTGGGCCAGGGCCGGCGCGTCGTTGATGCCATCGCCCACCATAGCCACCGCCTTGCCCTCGGATTGGATACGGGCTACCTCCGCCGCCTTGTCCGCGGGCAGCACTTCCGCCAGCACCCGGTCCACCCCCACCTGGCGGGCGATGGCCTCCGCGGTGGAGCGGCGGTCCCCGCTGAGCATGACTACCTCCACCCCCATCTCCTGCAGGGCTCGCACCGCTTCCGCGGCCATGGGCTTGAGGGTGTCGGCGACGGCCACGAAACCCCAGAGCTCGCCGCCCGCAAGGGCATAGACGACGGTCTTCCCCTCTCGCGAGAGTTCCTCCGCCTTTGCCTCGAGACCTCCCAGGCTGACACCGCTCTCGGTCATCAGGGCGGCGTTTCCCAGCTTCACCTCGCTGCCGTCGAGGCTGGCGATCACGCCACGTCCTGGAAAGGCCTGGAAATCATGCGCCTCGGCGAGGATCAATCCCCTGGATCTGGCCTCCTCCACCAGGGTCTCCGCCAGGGGGTGCTCGCTGCCGCGCTCCACGGCAGCGGCCAGGGACAGCAGGTCATCCTCTCCCCTGCCGTTGACAGGCACCACGTCCGTGACCATCGGCTTACCCCAGGTGAGGGTGCCGGTCTTGTCGAAGACCACGACGTCCAGGCGGCCCGCGGTCTCCAGGATCTCACCGCCCTTGATCAGTATTCCCAGTTCGGCGCCTTTGCCCGTGCCCACCATGATGGCCGTGGGCGTGGCCAGGCCCAGGGCGCACGGACAGGCGATCACCAGTACGGCGACGAAGTTCAGCAGGGCGAAGTTGAAGGACGGCTCCGGTCCGGCCAGCAACCATACCAGGAAGGTCAGCAGGGCGATGCCCATGACCACCGGCACGAAGACCGCAGCTACCCTGTCCGCCAGGCGCTGGATGGGGGCCTTGCTCCCCTGCGCGTCCTCCACCAGCTTTATTATCTGGGCCAGCACGGTGTCGTTACCCACCCGCGTCACCTGGAAGCGGAAGGACCCGGTGCCGTTGACCGTAGCCCCGGTCACCTCGTCCCCCGGCCCTTTCTCCGCCGGCAGGGGCTCGCCGGTGAGCATCGACTCGTCCACGGCGCTGCGCCCCTCTGAGACCACGCCATCCACGGGGATCTTCTCCCCCGGCCGTACGACGACGATGTCGCCCACCCGCACCTCCTCCACCGGGACATCCAGCTCCTCGCCGTCCCGCAGCACACTCGCGGTGTGCGCCTGCAGGTCCATGAGGCGACGGATGGCCTCCGAGGTCCGCCCTTTGGCCCGCGCCTCGAGAAAACGGCCCAGGAGGATGAGGGCGATGATGGTGGCGGAGGCGTCGTAATAGACCGCCAGCTCCAGTCCCGTCCCGCTGATGAAGGAGGGGAAGAAGGTGGCCACCACGCTGTACAGGTACGCGGCGGTGGTGCCCACGGCGATGAGGGTGTTCATATCCGTGGTGCCGTGACGAGCCGCCTTGAAGGCCGCGCGGTAGAAGGTGAGGCCAGGCCAGAACTGTACCGGCGTGGCGAGGGCGAAGAGGATGATGAAAAGGGTGCGCTCCGGTATATCCTGTAACCCGGGTATATGCATCGCTCCCATGGACAGGAACATGATGACCGCGGCGGACGCGGCGCTGTAGATGAGCTTGATCTTGAGCAGCCTGGTCTCCCGCTCGCGGCGCTTGCGTTCGCGGTCCAGCGCCTCCTCCCCCTCCGCCGTAGCCACCAGCTTGTAGCCGGCGGCGTCTACGGCGCGCGCCATCCTCTCGTAGGAGGTCTGCTCCGGGTTATAGGTGATGGTCGCCCTTTCCGTGGCCAGGTTGACGTCCGCGCTCACCACTCCCTCCACCTCGGAGAGAGCTTTCTCCACCCGCGCCACGCAAGAGGCGCAGGTCATCCCCTCCACGGCGTAAACGGCTTTCTCGAGGCGGGCCTGATAGCCAAGGTCCTCGATGATGCCCACGATGTTGTCGACGCCCGTCTCGCCTGGCCGGAACGACACCGTGGCCTTCTCGGAGGCCAGGTTGACGGCGGCGCTCTCCACCCCGGGCGTCTCACGCAGGGCCTTCTCGACCTTGCCGGCGCAGGTGGCGCAGGTCATGCCACCCACGTTTATCACCACCCTGCTGGCGGCGTCTTTTTTCTCTTCCCCGCCCACGTCTATCTCGGTCAATGTCATCAACTCCCAGCAACGGCCTCCCTGCCGGGCGGCCGCCGTAAAAACCTTGCCTTCTCTATTCTTCCCTTTAAACCATCCTTTAATGCCCGGCGTATTCCTGTTTCTTCCATATAGATCTCTACTTATATTATTCTACGACCTTCATGCGGGGGGTATGAGTAAGGTCAGCGCAGCTGTGCCGGCCCGCGCGTGGGGTCTCGCCATCCCGGCTTGCGAGCCCGCTGCCTGGCGCCGCTACCGCCAGGCGCGGGGATGCGTTGTCCTGCCGAGCTGGTCATGTCATTACTCACGCCCCATGCCCGATAAGGCTTTCGCTCTACTTATCGCCGCAGGAGTACAATGCCGGTATGGGCGATGACCTGACACCGGAGGTACGACGTTCCCTGGATAAGGCCCGGCTGCGGCGCGGCCTTATGCTGGCGGTGGCCCTGTCGGCGGCCACCTTGATCATCATCTCGCTGGTCACCCTGGACCGGGGTACCTTCAGCGCCCTCTCCGGCCTCTCGCCCGGCTTCCTCATCCTGGCCGCCGCGCTCTCCCTGGGCAGATGGCTGTGGTCTGTCATACGTATGCGTCTGTTGATCGCTTCCGTGGGAAGGAAAATATCCCTCGCCAATATCTTGAAGACGGTATATGCCGGGTACTTCACCGGCCTTATCACCCCCTGGAGGGTGGGGGGAGTGACGGGGGAGATGGTCTTCCTCTACGGGTATGGGCTGGAAATGGGTGAGGCCGTAGCCGTGGTCTCCTTCGGCGCCTGCATCTCGACCGCGCTTCTCATGCTTTTTTTCCCCTTCGTCATCTGGATCTCCAGTAGTTACATAGATCTGTCCATGTCCATCCAGGGGGTCCTCTTCTCCGCCCTGGCCGTCGGGTTGCTCTACCTGGCCCTGGTGCTCTGGGCCATTCTGCGGCCCCATACCATGGTCGGCAAGACGCTACTCAACCACTCCCCTGCTTTCCTGCGCAGACGGGAATGGTACCGGCGTTTCCTGGAGCGCCTCTCCGACGAGATCCAGACCTTCGCCGCATCGTTGCGACGTATAGTCAAGTTGGGCAAGGCGAGGTTAGCCGCGGTGGTGGGATTGACGCTGCTTTACTGGTTCACAGGTTTTCTGGCCATCCCGGTGGCGGTGGTCGGCCTGGGTTACGGTTCCTATTTCTGGAAGGCCGTGGTCGCGCAACTGGTGGTCCAGATCCTCATGCCTTTTGTCCCCACCCCGGGGGCGAGCGGCGTGGGGGAAGTGGGTTTCCTGTTCGTGTACAAGAGCATCATCCCCGACGTCGGGGTAGCCGGGCTGCTCACCCTCATCTGGCGCTTCATAGACTTCTACCTCGGCCTGCTGGTGGGGGGAGCCGCGTTCATCCTCATCATGCGCGACTTTAGCCGGTCGCCACGCCAGGCCGCGGAGGAGGGATCGGGGCAGGAGGGAGCGGGTGGCGAGGAACAGGCCCCCGAGCTGCTGGTATAATCTTGTTTGTTCACTTGTACGCTCACAAGTACTCGCGGCGGAAACGAGATGAAAGGAGCGACCATGTTCGGCCCGGACGACCTCACGGTGATCATCGGCGAGAGGATAAACCCCACCGGACGCGCCAGGCTGGCCGAGGAGCTGCGTGAGGGGAAGCTGGACCAGGCACTCTCCGACGCTACGGCTCAGGCCGAGGCCGGGGCCGACTACATAGACGTCAATGTGGGCGCCGCGGGGGTGGACGAGGTCGCGCTGCTGCCCCGGCTGGTGCAGGCGGTTGCCGCGGAGACCGGACTTCCGGTGTGCGTGGACTCCGCCGATCCCACCGCCCTCGCCGCCGCCCTCGAGGTCTACGACGTGCCGCAGGCCATCGTGAACTCGGTGACCGCGGACGACGAGAGCATGGACGCGGTGCTGCCCCTGGTGGGTGAACGCGGTTGTTACGTCATCGCCATGACCAAAGATAAAGGCGGTATACCGGCCACGGCATCCGAGAGGAGGGCCAAGGCGGAGCGCATACTCGAGCGTGCATCCTCTTTCGGGATCCTGCCGCAGAGGGTGCTGGTGGACTGCCTTACCCTGCCCGCCGCCACCGCTACCGATGCCACTGTCGTCACCCTGCGCGCCATCACCGAGATCCGGGAGGCACTGGGATGCCCGGTGGTGTTAGGCGCCTCGAACATCAGCTTCGGCATGCCCGAGCGGCCAGTGCTCAACTCCGTCTTTCTGGGATTGGCCGTACAGGCCGGGCTTGCCGCGGCCATCGTCAACCCCCTGGAGGAGGACCTGGTCCTCTTTATCCGTGCCGCCGACTTCCTTACGGGAAAGGACAAGATGGGCAGGGCTTATCTGAAATATTACCGGGCTCGCAAGGCCTGAAAAGAAGGACGTCGTGGAATACCGCATAAACGTGCAACCCATGGGCTCGCAGCTGCAATCCAGCGGCGAGGAGGACCTCCTCACCCTCTTGCACGGCGCCGGCATCGGCGTGGAGAGCGTCTGCGGCGGCATGGGCGTATGCGGCAAGTGCCGCATACATATCCTGGAGGGGAAGACCACCGAGCCTACACTGCTGGAGGACGACCACCTCTCCGAGGACCAGCTCGACCGCGGGGAGCGGATGGCCTGCCAGACCTATCCCGAGGGTGACCTGTCTATATATATTCCCGCCTCCTCTCTCACCTCCAGCCAGAGGCTGCAGTTGGACTGCGAGCTGGAGGTGAAAGAGTTCGGGCCGGCCGTGCGCGCTTACGACCTCGAGGTTGCCATCCCGGCATCCCCAGGCGACCTGGATTCGGACCTGCTGCGCGTCCTGGACGCCTTGCGGGAAACGGCCCCCGCCGCGGAGGTACAGCGCGTGGACCTGGCCGGATTGAGAGGCTTGCCCGCCATACTGCGCGAGGAGGAGGGTGGCGTGCGGTCGGTGACCCGCCGCGGCGAGCTGCTGGGGCTGCTCTCAGTACAGCGTAAACCTCTGGGACTGGCCGTAGACCTGGGGAGCACCAAGGTGGCCCTCTTCATCTACGACCTCTCGGACGGGAGCATGCTCGCGAGCCGCGGCTTCCTCAATCCCCAGCTCCCGCATGGTGAGGACATCATCACGCGCATCCAGTACGCGATGGAGGGCAACGCCTCGCGCCTCATGCAGCTGGTGGTGCAGGGCATCAACGACAACCTCTCCGATATGCTCGAGGAGAGCGGCAGTATTTGCGGCGATATCTTCGAGATGGTGCTGGTGGGGAATACCGCCATGCACCACCTCTTCCTCGGGTTGCCGGTGGCACAGCTCGGAAAGAGCCCCTATCTCCCCGCCACCGACCTCCCCCTGGAGGTAAAGGCGAGGGACCTGGGCCTCGAGCTCAACCCTGCCGCGGTGGTCTACCTGCCGCCGCCGATCGCCGGCTACGTCGGCTCCGATCACCTGGCGGCGGTGACCGCCTCGCGCCTGTGGGAGAGGCCGGGACCCTGCCTGCTCTTGGACATCGGCACCAACACCGAGGTGGCCCTGCAGTTAGAGGGGCGCATCCGCTCCTGCTCCTGCGCCTCCGGTCCCGCCTTCGAGGGAGGCGGCTTGAGCCAGGGCATGCGCGCCGGGGAGGGGGCCATCGAGGCGGTGTGTATAGACCCCGTCAGCGGGGAGCCGCAACTCTCGGTGATCGGGGATGCGGCCCCGGCGGGTATCTGCGGCTCGGGCATCCTTTCCTTGTTGGCCGCCTTGGTCGGTGCGGGTATCGTGGACGCATCCGGACGCATGCAGGAGAGCTATGCAGGGGTGGAACGCCGTGGCGGAGAGCTCGTCTTTTACCTTGCCCCTCCCGGCGATGATGCGAGTGTAGGTGTGGCGGTGACCCAGAACGACATCCGCGAGATACAGAAGGCCAAGGGTGCCATACGCGCCGGCGTGGACGCACTCCTCGCGCAGGAGGGGATAAGCCACACGTATATAAAGGAGATCCTCCTGGCAGGGGCTTTCGGCACCTATATCGACCCGGCCGCCGCCCTTTCTATTTCGTTGCTCCCCCCTGTTACCCTGGACCGAATCAACCAGGTGGGTAACGCCGCGGGAGCCGGCGCCCGCTCCATGCTCCTCTCCACCGCCGTGCGTCAGGAGGCGGAGGAGGTGGCCTCACGCCTGGAGCACCTGGAGCTCTCGGCTTACCCTGGCTTGAGCACGCTCTTCGCCGCCGGTATGTACCTCTCCGAGGAGGCGGTCGACACCGCCAAGCGCCGCTTCAAGCTTTTTCGGGGCCGTGTCTTCGATCTTCGATTTCTGGCCTGGGTTCAAACCCATCGCAAGCAAGAGGGGGTCGTGTCTTCGATCTTCGATTTCCCGGTCTATCTACCAACACCCGACAGTCTGCATCGCGTAAGCGATAGCGCCGTCTTCGGTGCGACGGTGCCTGGGCC
>CAYHAT010000006.1:0-27290 GCA_964354675.1 uncultured Actinomycetota bacterium
TTGGCTTTGATCCAGCGCTTGGCCTCGTCGAGCACGAATCCCAGTCTCTTTGCGTCGGCCACGTCGACCTTCCTCTTCCCCCGCACCACCAACGCCTTGAGGTTTTTAGAGCCCATGACCGCCCCTACGCCGCCGCGCCCGCAGGCGCGGGCTCCGTCGTTCATCACCGCGGCGTAGAGGCAGAGGTTCTCGCCCGCCGGGCCGATGACCGCCACGCTGGCGCCGGGGTACTTTTTCGACAAGGCCGTGGTGGCCTGTGGCACGTCGAGGCCCCACAGCTTTTCCGCACTCTCTATCCTCACGCCGTCATCGCTCAGCACGATATACACGGGTTCATGCGACCTTCCCGTGATCACCAGGGCGTCCAGCCCGCAGCGTTTCAAGCCCACCCCCCAGCGCCCGCCGGAGTTGCCGTCGAAAGCCGTGCCAGTCAAGGGGGACCTGGTGACCAGGGAGAACCTCCCCGCGGTGGGACAGGGTGTCCCGGTGAGCGGGCCAACCGCGAAGATGAGAGGGTTATCCGGCCCAAGAGGATCGACACCCAGGGCGCGCTCGTAGAGGAGGCGCACCCCGAGCCCCCTGCCGCCCAGCCATTCACCTAGAAATGGTGGTGGTAGCGGGCGTTCTCTCCCCTCCTTTTTTTCCAGGTCTATCTCGAGCATCGCGCCCATCCAACCGGGCATGCTTCTCTCCTTGACCATCATCCCTGTTGAACCGTCACGCCTATGATTATACGCGGCGCTGCCCTGCACAGGCATAGAGAAACGGCTGCAAGAACTTTGCATGGCAGCATCAGCCGCATGCCGGTACCGAGTGGGCATGAAGTGCTGGAGACGTGGGGGAACAGCAAAGACTTGAATACAGTGTGGACACCTGACCAGATCGCCACGTCGCTCCGCTCCTCGCGACAAGCGTATCGATTGGACGGCTGACCCCGTCATGGGTTTTTGATATCATTTATCACGTGCATCCGATGACTGATTATTCGCATCATGCGAGCCGGTGAACTCGCAGAGGGGGTATTCGGGATGGCAAGGAACGGCCGTAAGGAAAAATCTTCGAAGAAGGCCGGGAAGATCGTTCTGGCGACGACCCTGTTATCCCTTCCCCTCCTTCCTCGCCTCGCCGTCAAGGTGGCGGAGATGCAAGGGAGGCGCAGGGGATTCCGGGTGGAACAGTTCAAGCTCACGGCAAAGGACGGCACCCGGCTATCGGCGTCCTTGTACGTGCCCGGGGGCGAGGGTCCATTCCCCGCCGTGATCATGATCCACGCCTGGGCGCTCTCGCGCTGGCAGTGCCATCTCTACGCCCCTTATTTCGCCTCGGCGGGATACGTGATCCTGACCTATGACTGCCGGGGCTTTGGCTCCTCCAAGGGTGAGGTCCACTGCGCCGACCCCGAGCGCGAGCTCTGCGATCTCGAAGACGCCATCGACTGGCTCCTGGAGAAGAGCGGACTGCCGCTCAAGGAGGGAGCCCTGGGCGTCACCGGCATCTCCTACGGAGGAGGGCATTCCTTCCTCATCTCCACACGCGACCCGCGGGTGAAGACGGTGGTCCCCATGGCGGGATGGACGGAGCTCAAGGAAAGCCTTACGCCCCAGGGATCGTTGAAGATATTCGAGGGGATGGTTCTACTCCTGACCGCTTCCTGGGCCACTAAGTTGGATCCCGGGAACATCCTCTACCGCTGGTTATCGACATTGCTCTTCAAGCGCGGTGACTATCAGGCATTCGCAGAAGACATGCGCCGCCGTTCCTGCCTCTACGACGTGGAGAAGATCGATACACCCATGCTCATCGTCGGCTCCTGGAACGACGACCTCTTCGAGCCCAACCAGATGATGGAGTTCTACGAGAAGCTCGACGCCCCCAAGATGCTCTACATCGCCAATGGCTGGCACGGGTTCGACCCCGGTCTTGGGCCGCGTTGGGCGGGGAAGGACATCTGGGACCTCACCCGGCGATGGTTCGACTACTGGCTGAAGGGGGAGGAGAACGGCATCCTCTCCGAGCCCGCGGTCCGCCTCTACAAGCCCTGGAAGCGCCGGGTGGAGCCGGAGGTCGCATGGCCGCCCCCGGACGTCAAGACCCACAAGGTGTTCCTGGGCAGGGACAACGGTTCATTCAAGATGAGCTCCCGCCCCAAGGAGGAGAGGGGGGAGTTGAGGCTCAAGCCGAGCCTGCTTAACCTGGCGACTTCGGGACCTTCCTTCGTGCGCCCCCAGGCCTTCGGCATCCCCGTCCCGGGACCGAAGCGCGAGGCGGGAGAGGGTTACTTCTCCTTCACCACCTCCCCCGCCAAGAAAGGCTTCGAGCTCTTGGGCATCCCCAGGCTGCAGGTCACCATAGTGCCTTTGCACAACAAAGCCCAGATCAACGCCCTCCTCTACGACGTCCCACCAGCGGGAGGCTTCCCCCGGCTCATCACCTACGGCACCACGACCCTGGAGGGCCTGGCGCCGGGCCGGGAAACGGCGGTCTCCCTGGACCTGGTGGCTGCCGACCACCTGCTCGAGGCGGGGCATTCCTTCCGCCTCACCTTCAGCGGCACCAACATCCCCTTCGTGCTCCCCGTATTGGGAGCGGGGGTGAAGGTGATCTACGGTGGGGATGACAGCACCCTGGAACTGCCGCTCAGGGAGGTGAACGCCGGTTGAGGAAGCGTGCCGTCACGCTGACGATACTCTTTACGGCGTTGGTCGCCATATTCTCTGGAGTGCTTTCACCGTCCGGGCCGGGCGCGGCCTGGGCCGGGGACGGCACCTGCGGCGAGGCCAGCGTAGACGGGTCACGCACCTGGTATTTCGCCGAAGGTTACACGGGAGACGGCTTCCGGGAATATCTGACCCTGTTCAATCCCCACGACACGGCCTCGAGCCTTGACCTGAACCTGCTCTACAACGCAGAGTCGTCACAAGCGGTAAAGGTCGATCTGCCACGCCGCTCCCGCGTCACCCTAGATATCAACGCTTATGCCGGGCAAGACAAGGAGGTCTCGCTATACCTGGAAGCGGGCTTGCCCATCGTCGCCGAGCGGCCTATGTATTTCACCTACCGCGGTGCGTGGAAGGGATGCACGGTGAGCAGTGGAACCGTTTCTCCTTCCGATGCATGGTATTTCGCCGAGGGGTGCACCCGCCGGGGCTTCGAGACCTGGGTCCTCCTGGCCAATCCGGGGGAGGTCGAGGTGCAGGCACGGGTATTCCTCATCCTGGAGGACGGCAGGATGATCCCGCTCGACCTGAGCCTGCCCGCCCGTTCCCGCCGCACCTTCTTCGTCAATCAAGCCGTAGGTGAGGGTCACGACGTAAGTGCCCGCGTGCAGGCGGATGCCCCCATATGCGCGGAGCGGGTGATGTACTTCGACTACCACGGCGTATGGCCCGGGGGGCATGCCTCCAGTGGCTTGAGCCAGCCCAGGAAGACTTACCTTTTCGCCGAGGGTTACACCGGCTCCGGCTTCGAGGAGTGGCTCACCCTGTACTCGCCCCGGGCAAGCGGCGGCGAGGATGGCACCGACGTCACCCTGAACTGCCTCTTCCAGGGCGGAGCGGAGCAGACCTTCCAGGTACACCTCGATCCCGACAAGCGCCACACCATCGACATCAATAGGTTGGTGGGCGCCGGAAAAGACGTCTCGCTGCAGCTCTCGGCACCGGAACCTTTCCTGGCGGAGCGGCCCATGTACTTCAAGTATAGAGGCGCCTGCCGCGGCGGCCACGTCTCCAAGGGGGTGGAGGCGGCGGGCACCCACTGGTATTTGGCCGAGGGTACCACCCGCCCGGGGTTCTACGAATACCTGTGCATGATGAACCCGGGTGACGAGGGCGCGACGGCCGTCCTGCATGTCATCTCTCCCCAGGCGGGCGACTCGACCCAGGAGTACACCATACCCGCGCGATCACGCCTTACCGTCGACATACGTGCGCTGGCGGGAAAGGGCCTGGACACCTCCTTCAGCATCGACTCCGACCGGCCCATAGCCGTGGAACGTCCCCTCTACTACCCCACCGAGGACTTCGAAGTCGCCAACGCCATGGATGATCTCTGGAGCTTGAGTAAGGCCATAGGTCCCAGGATCGAGGGCACGGCGGGAGAACTGGCCGCAGCCGATCACATCGCGGCAGTCCTCGAGGGCTACGGTTACGACGTCGCAGTGCAAGAAGTCCCCCTCCCCAACGGTTCCGCCACCCACAACGTCGTCGCCTGGACGCACCCATTGCAGATGTTTTCCGCCGCGGATGACGCCAAGTCCCTCGTGGTCGGTGCCCATTACGACACCAAGATGGGAACGGGTAGCCCCGGGGCCAACGATAACGGCTCGGGAACGGTGGTGGTCCTGGAACTGGCGCGTTGCTTCGCCGAGAGGCCGGCCGGGGTTGAGATCTGTTTCGTTTTGTTCGGTGGGGAAGAGCGGCTGGTAGAAGGCAGCGACCTCCATCACTTCGGCTCCCGCTACTACGTGAACAACCTGTCGCAGGAGGAAAGACGCTTCCTCATGGGTGCCGTCATCGTGGACATGGTGGGGGTGGGGAGCCAGCTCTACGCCCGCACCATGGGGGTGGGGCCCATGGACCTCTGCAACCGCCTCATGGCCTACGCCCGGGGTACGGGCGTCTTCCTCCCCTACCAGGTGAGTGGCTCCTACTCCGACCACGAGCCCTTCGAGGTGGCGGGCATCCCGGCGGTATGGCTGGAGGTGAAAGACGATCCCTGGTACCACACCCCCGGCGACAGTTATAACAAGATAAACCCCGCGCACATCGAGCGTACCGGGCGCCTGCTCGAGGACTTCATCCGCTCTCTCTGATCTGCCGGTGCGATCGGCTGCCCGCGGCCAAGATAGTTGCCAAATTATGACTATCAAGACAGCCAGGCATGTCATGCTGGTCATCCTCCCATGGCCCGACTTCAGCTCACCGAGCATCTCCTTTCCACAACAAGTGCTTGTACCGGATAGAACCTGCCGTCCAAGCATGCAGGCATACAGGCCCGTTCATAAACTGATCTGTCGTCAGGTTATTGCCTTGCTCCGTAATAAGAATGTAGAATCTACGTGTCTAGGCTATTTTTAGGGCCAGCATGCAGGGATGGAGTTTTTCTAAAGACAAGGGGGTAACCACACATGAGCGTGATCTACATTCCCGCAGAAGACGGCACCTACGAAAAGGTCCCGGTGACGCCGGAGAACACGCAGCGGTACATCAAGAGTCTTCCCCTCTACGCAGAGGACGACGACCCCTCCTTCTGGTCGCAGGACAAGATCCGCGCCATGCAGGACGAGATGCTCAAGCGCCAGATGGAATGGGTCTGGGACGGGCACGATTATTACAAGCGCATGTTCGCGGCCAACGGCATCGAGCCGGGGGATCTTCAGAACATGGACGACCTGGAGAAGCTGCCCCTCACCTACAAGAAGGACTATATGGCCGAGCCGGACTCCTTCAAGCTCAAGCCGTCGAATCCGACCCTATACGACTGGATCTTCGAGGTGACCTACACCACCGGCTCCACCACCGGGGTCCCCACCGCCTTCTGGAACACCATCCATGACGCCCACGGCATCTGGCAGATGATCTTCCGCAGCATCAAGCTGGGCGGCTTTCCGCCCTACTCCCGCGGGGTGAACCTCTTCCCCCTGGGGCCGGTTCCCCACATCGGGTTCTTCCGTGCCCGGGACATCGGGATCATGGGTTTGGGGAGCATGAATATGTTCGGGTGCACGGGCATGACCTACCCCGAGTTCCCCGTCCATCGCTCCATGGACTATGTCATGGACCTTATCGAGAAGGGCAAGGCCGAGGTGTGGCTGGGCATCGCCAGTTTCATCCGCCGCCTGATCATGAAGGCCGAGGAGCAGGGGCGCGACTTCTCCGATACCAAGCACATCCAGGCCTTGGGAGAGGCCTGCCCCAAGGGCATGCGCGACGACATGCGCCAGCGGCTTATGAACATGGGCGCGGAGGACCCCTTCATCTCCAACTCCTACGGCTTCACGGAGATGCAGGGGGCCATGCCCGAATGCACCGACTTCAGCGGCTGCCACAACCCCGCCCCCAATCTCTACTTCTTCGAGGTGGTGGACGAGGAGACGGGCAAGCGGGTGCCCGACGGGGAACGCGGCCTCTTGACCATCACCCACCTCAACCGCCGCGGCACCGTGCTGCTGCGCTACGTCATCGGCGACCTGGGCGCCCTTACCCACGAGACCTGCCCCCACTGTGGGCGCAATGTAGAGCGCTCCATCATCGCGGTCGGGAGCACCTACGCCACCCGCACCTCAGAGCTGGTGAACCTCAAGGGCACACTGATCAACCCGGAGATACTCAGGGACGAGGTAGCTAACACCCCCGGGGTAAAGGAGTACCAGATCATCTTCACTAAGAAGGACCTCACCGACCCCTATTCCGCGGACGAACTAGTGGTGAAAGTGGCGCCCGCCGAGGGATTCGACAACGCGCAGATAGAGAAGGACGTGGTGGCTAAGCTCGTCACGGCGGTGGAGATGAGAGCCCGGTTGGAGTTCGTGCCCATGGAGGAGATCTACGACCCGACCGTCGCCCTCAAAGCTTACCGTGTCCTGGACATGCGCCCCAAGGACCTCTAGGGTCAGGCCTCAAAATTTGCGTCTCTGCAAAACGCAGCGGGATTAGTCCCGCTGAGATGGGGTCAGCCGTTCAAACGACACATAGGGGTCGTATCTTCGTTCTTCGGTCTTGGAGCACCATGCTGAGTCGTTCCTGAAATCGCAAAGACCGAAGAACGAAGATACGACCCCTACATCGACCCCTACATCTCGCGGCGGTCACCGACCACTTTCGCAGGAACGCCGGCGACTATGGCAAAGGGCGGTACGTCCTGGTTGACCACGGCCCCCGCCGCCACCACCGCGCCCTCCCCGATGCTCACTCCCATGAGTACCACGGCATGGGAACAGATCCAGCAATCCTCCCCGATGACCACGGGTCCGTAGCACCCGCATTGGAAACGCATGGGTTCACCCGGCACCATGCCGTGGTCGGCGCAGTTGATGTTGACGTAGGGACCGAGCATGGAGTTCCTGCCGATGCGGCAATCGTCGAAGGCGTTGATGATATTATAAGGTCCGATGCCCACGTTGTCCTCGATCTTCAGCAGGGCGTCGTTGGCGGCGAAGAGGCGGGCCAGGGTGTCCAGGGAACAGTTATTTCCGACCACGATGCGGCCGCGGTCGTTCCCCCTTATCTGGACCAGGCCGGGGATGAAGGTCCCGTCAGCGATAGAGCAGGTGGATTCGCCACACAAGGCCACGTCCGGCTTGCCGGATATCCAGACATAGGGACCGCATTCTACTCCCGCTCTCCGCAGTTGCCATTGACGGTAGCGGACGCCGGGGTTGAGGACGGCGAAGCGCAGATGGTTCAACATATCACCGCGGCTCATGGTATGACCTCGATCTCTGCAGCCGTCTCCCCGTAGGAGCCCAGCCTCTTGCCCATCGACCAGTACTCGCGCTGATTGAGCACGTAGGGGCGGAACTCCTCCACGAGGATCTTTCCTTTTTCTCCCATGCAGTCCTCCTCCAAGTGTACGGCCAGCACCAATCCCACAAAAAGGGTATGCGAGCCCAGGGGCATCGAAGCGGACACCCGGCACTCTATGTTCAGGGGGCACTCGGCCACCAGGGGTGCCCCTACCTCGCTGGACCTTTCGCGGGTGAGGCCGGCCAGTGCGAACTTGTCCTGATCCCGGCCCGATACCACCCCGCAGAGGTCGACGGCGCGCCAGAGGTCCTGCGATGGAATGTTGACCACAAACTCTCCGCTGGCCTGTATCAGCTCGAAGGTGAAACGGCTTTCACGCACGGCGACCGCCACCCGGGCAGGCTCCATGCACACCATGTTGACCCAAGCAGCGGTCATGACGTTATCCCGCCCGGCATGGGCGGCGCTCACCAGGACCACCGGCTTGGGGAGAAACAGGGTGGAGGGGCTCCTAACCTCTTTCACCGCGCAACCTCCTCTCGAAACGCGCCAGCTTGTACCCGGCCCACATGGCATATATCAAGTGTACCTTGAGCAGCTCCCTCTCCTCCAACCACATCATATCGGGACCGTAAGCGATCTCCCGCACCATCGCCTCCGCCATCGACTCTACGCCCAGCGGCTCACCCGCGAATGGGATCGTCCCTACCTCCTCCTCCTCGTACATGATACGCAGTTTCTCCAGGCCCGCCTCCACCGACGCCGGCCGGTCTTGATCGGTGAAGAGCACGCGCTCGGCACCCAGGTCGTCCGCCACTCGGGCCAGGATGTAGCCCTCCAGGAAGGTAGAGTTGATGATCTTCGAGATGTCGCCCAAGAGACTCTGCGAAACGACGCGGGGAAAACAGTTGCGGACCACGCGGTCCCGGAACAACCCCAACCACAGCAGGGCCATGGACCTGGAGGCGAGGTCCAGGTCGGTGAAGCGTATGCGTTCGCGGTAATCCTCGAAGCGTTCCTTTACGTTCATCTCCCTAGAGTCGCACCACGCGGTCGGCGTAAGCGTCGTACTGGTCCCCGCAGGTGAAGACGATGACCTGCCGCCCGCGGGAGAAATCCTTGAGTACCTGCATGGCCCGTTCGAGGCGGTGGGAGTCGAAGGTGACGAAGGGGTCGTCGAGGAGCAGCGGCGGGTGACGGTCGCCGCAGATGATCTCCACCAGGGAGAGGCGCGCGGCCAGGTAGAGCTGATCCACGGTGCCGCGGCTCAGCATTTCCGGCTCCACCTCGCCTTCCCTCTCCCCCGACCACACCATTATCTCGAAGGTACCTTCGTCTACGCGTACACGATAGTAACGGTTCTCGGTGATGCGCCCGATGTAGTCGCCGATCATGCCTTCCAGGAGGCGTGCCGCCGACGAGAGGGTTTCGCTGGAAGCATTTTCCAACCACCTCTGCGCGAGTTCCAGGGCGTCCGCACGTCTCTGCAGGCGCGCCCTCCTCTCGCCCAGATACTCTAGCTCTTCGTCGATACGCAGGAGCTCCTCCTCGGCGCCTTCCTCGCTCACCGCGACCTCCAGGCGTATGCGCTCCTCCTTGAGCCTATCCAGCCGCGTACGCAGGGCGTCCTTTTCGCGCAGGATCTCCTGCAGCCGTACCGCATCCACGGTGCGCCCCCGCAGTTCCTTGAGCCTCCTATCCCGCAGGCTCACCTCCATGGCCAACTGGCGCGCCTCCTCCTGCACGCCTCCTACTTCCCCGTCGGGGATGAGGACCTCGAGCTTGTCGGCGATCTCCTTGCGCCGGGCCAGCAGCTCGAGGTATCCCAGCTTCAACTCCGTGAAGCGCTCCACCGAATCGCAGCCGGCCTCGGCGATGATCCTCTCAGCCTGGGCGGTCACCTCGCGCTCCCGGGCCTCCAGCTCGCGTACCTGTTCCTCGAGGCCGGTATATTCGCTCCCCCTTCTCAGGAATCCCAGGTAGCCGCCGGGAAAAAGGGAGACGGCTATGCATGCTGCACCCGCCAAGGTGAGGAAGAGCATATAGGGGGAGAGGGCGATGCCCGCCAATCCCACCAGGACGAGAGTGATGCCCACCAGGAGCACGCAGGGCGCCCACCTCCGGTGGCGCGACTTCCTGGCATCCTGCAGCCTACCGCGCATGATGCCCAGTCCCTCCGAGATGCCGGCCCGGCGCAGCTCGAGATCACCCAGCTCGTCTCGCCTGCCCTCCAGGATGCGCTTCAAGCTGCCGTACTTGTCCCGCTCCTCCTCCCCCAGCCTGCCTTCCTCCGCGATCAGGGAAGCCGCGGACTCGAGCTGGTTGTAGCGGCGGTGGAAGTCCTCGATATCCTCCTCTATGTCCACGCGCTCCAGGGAATCGGCGGCCAGGCGCTCCAAGGTCTCCAGCCTGCCCGAGAGCTCCTGCGTCTCCGTCTCTATCTCCTCGAGGCGGCGCCGGGCTTCTACCCTGCTTTCCACTACGCCCGCCAACTCCTCCCGCCTCGCTTGCCATACCTGTATCTCCTCGTCCGCCCGGGCGATCGGCCCCGGGTTCTTGGCCGGGCTGCGCGTGCCGCGCTGCAGCTCGGTCAACTCGCGGTTGAGGGTGCTCGCGGCCTCCAAGGCCCCCGTACCCGTTTCAGAACCGGTGACCGTGCACTGCAGGCTCTCGCTCAGCTCCTTCTTCCCCGCCGCGATCACAGCCACCTCGTCCTGGCGGATCCCGGCCGTGGAACGGTAGGCCACCTCGGAGCCGAGGCCCAGCCACTCCTTTACGCTCTCCTCTATCGCCGCCTGGTCGCTGGTCTCCATATCGCCCCAGACCAGAGTGGCGCGTCGTGATGAGAAATCTTTTACCAGGCGGAACGGCCGGTCCCCGGCGTCTCCCTCCACCTCCAACACGAAGCCGTCCTGCTCGCCCCAGGTAACGCTGTCCCGGACCTCCTTGCGAGTGGCGTCCACCCTCCAATAGAAGGCGGCCAGGAGGGCCTGCACCAGGGTGGATTTCCCCGACTCGTTGGGCCCCTTGACCACGTTTATACCCTCGCCCAGGGATATGCTCGCCTGCCGGAAACGGCGGAAGTTGCGCAGCGTGAGCTCCCTGACCCTCATCCTCTACGACCTCCCCGCGAGATGAGCCAGGCCCAGGCGCAGGGCTTCCTCGGCGACCAGGAGCTCCTCGCCCTCTTTGCCCGCCATCTCCTCCCTGGCGATGCGGATGAAACGGCCGATCACCGTCTTCTCCGGGTAGGCCTCCACATCCTGTACGGTGAGTTCAGCGGGGGAGATCACCAGGCGGAGGTGGAAGAAGAGGGGCGAGAGTTCGTCTTCGAGCCTGTCCCAATCGCAGGCCGCCCAATCCTCGCCCCATAGGCCCTTGAGGCGCACTTCCAGGGCCAGGTCCCGGTCGGCCATGCGCCGCAGATAAGCGTAGAGCTCCGCGGGCCCTCCTATCCCGCCGGCGTCCAGGTCCATACGATACAGGCGTCTGCGACCCACAGGAATAGGCTTCACGCGCGCCAGGGAGCCCTCCTCCAGTTCTATAAGGAGAACACTCCCCTCCTCCCCTTTGCCCATATCCAGGGGCTCGGGGGGGCCGCTGAAAAAAGCCGGCGTGTTTCCCTGGCTGTAGTCACCCTGGGAGTGCCAGTGCCCCAGCGCGAGGTAGTGCAGGTTTGAGCCTGCGACACTCTCGGCCGAAACAAGCATCTCGTCATACTCCACCTTGCCCGGCAGCAGGAACGAAGCATGCAGCATGCCCACACGCCAGCGCGCCGCGTCCCCAGCGCGAAAACCCCTCAGGACATCCATCCCCTCGCGGGATATGGCCATCCCGTACACATCGAGGTCCAGGCCGTTGAGCGAGTAGGGCGTCATCTCCCTGTCCCGGAAGACGTGCACGTGCGCCAGGGCGGAGAACTCCCCGCCATCGTACACCCCACCCGGCTGCAACCTGTCATGGGTACCCGGGGTTATCAACGTCCAGATACCCTCGGAGTCGAGGCGCTGTAATTGAAATATCACCTCGCCCACCAGGCCCGGGTGGGGATAGGCGGTGTCGAAGAGGTCACCGGCTATGAGCAGGGCGTCCACCTGCGATGTCAAGGCCAGGTCGACCACGCGCGACAAGGTGGCCTTGAGCTGGTCGCGGTGCTCCCGCCCGCGGCGCCCCAGGAAACCGAAGGCCGCGCCCAGGTGCACGTCGGCAGTATGCAGAAGCCTCAGACCCGCCATCCTACCTCCTTTACTGCGGTAAACCAAAACCATTATAAGCCAGCGCGGAGACGTATGGGGTCACCTTGTGTGGTAGCACAGATGTATGCGTGCCAGGCCTACACGTTCGGAAACGTGAAGGCGACTGGCACCGTCGCGCCGAAGACGGCACTGTCGCTTACGCGATGCAATCCACCATTCGTCAGGAATCAATTCCCTGCTATAATTCCTTGCATGAGTGCTTGGGTTTACGTTCTTATCGCCGTAGGGGCCCTGCTGCTCCTTGCCGTAGTGCTGGTCTTCAACCATATGATCAGGCTGCGCAACAAGGTGAGGCGGGCATGGAAAGACATCGACGTACAGCTGAAACTGCGCCACCAGTTGATCCCCCTCCTTGTCTCCACCGCCGAGGGCTACGCGCTGCACGAGAAGCAGGTCCTCGAATCGGTGACCACCATGCGGGCGGAGGCCGAGGCGGCTTCCGGCGCGCAGGAGCGGGGGGCGAAGGAGCTGTCCCTCGCAGGCTCCCTGCGGGAGATACTCCTGCTGAGGGAACGCTATCCCGAGCTCAAGGCCGACACAACCTTCGAGCGCCTGTCGCAGGAACTGGTGACGGTGGAGGACCACCTGGCGGCGGCACGCAAGTACTATAACGGCTCGGTGCGTATCTACAACACCTTCATCCAGAGCTTTCCCCAACTCCTGCTGGCCGGCCTCTTCCGTTTCCGCCCCGCGGAGTATTTCCAGGCGGATGATAAGGCTTAGAGCAGGCGATCGCGCGGGCTAACGTAAGCCGATCCTGTTTTAAAATGGCATGTTATACGTGGGAGTGCACCGGACAGATACGGGATATGCTGGAAATGGATCCGGTATGCCCGTTCCCCATACCCGGGAGCCTCTACGCAAAACCGATCGCGGCCGCGGGTTCAGGTCGCCTGGTTCGAGCCCTCGATGGCAAGATATCTCAAAGCCTGGTTTATGAACTCGGCGGCGCTATAGACATAGTCCCTCTTCTCTTTGTCCAGCCCGTTTGCCAGACGAGCCAGGACCAAGGCAGGCTGCTTTACTATGCCGTCTATCCTCTTCTTCCCCGTGGGAGACAAGGAGATGATGACCTTGCGCCGGTCAGCCTTGTCGCGGGTGCTCTGCAGCCATCCCTTCTCCTCGAGGGCATACACCATGCGGCTCACGGTGGAGGGGTTGATGTAGAGCATCCTGGCCAGGTCGCCCTCGCTCAAGCTCTCGTACATGTACACGGATAACAAGGCCGCGTACTGGGAGTAGTTGATCTGGTATTTGCCCAGCACTTCGTTGAAGGCGCGGTAGTGCTCGTGGATGAAGATAAAGACCAGCTCCACCAGATCGGTGAAGACGTCCTTCTCTTCCTTTTCACCAGGTGATAAATTTGCTTTATTCATCTTTTTCATCTTACAAACATTGTATGGACCTCCGGTTCAGCGAGTCAAGCCGCTCCCGGGCTCCTCGCCCAGCCGGAAACCAGCCACCCGTCTCCCCGCTCTATCGAGATGTTCTCTGCATGGACCCGTATCCCTTTATCCCCATCCGCCGCATCAGACCACTTCCTTCAGGTGGGGGGAGCCCGCCTTGCCAGGAGTCGCGGTATCTCTAACTTACATGAGTCAGGGTCACGTGGCGGCGCCATGCGGAGGGTCAGGTCATCGGGCCGCATCGCTTGGGCGTTGTCGGGTGGTCTGCGTGATTTGACCCGCTCAACGATGGGATGGTAAATTGTGACTGTTAGTCATATATCCGGAGGAATGTATGAGTCCGAAAAACGACCCGAAAGCTTCTGTGCGCGGGGTGCGTTTCGCCCAGGACCGCTCGCGCGAGACCCTGCGCCGCATCCTCGACGCGGCCGAGGAAGTCTTTGCAGAAAAAGGCTACGACAGGACGACCGCGGCGGATATAATCTCCCGCGCCGGGATAGGGCACGGTACCTTCTGGCTCTACTTCCGTAATAAGGACGAACTCCTCCGGTACATGCTCCAGGACATGCTCAGAGAATTCGAGGTCTTCGACTGGTACAGTGAGGACGACCTGGAGGGGCTGTCGGTGCGGTCCCTGGCCGAGGTGGAGGAGATAATCCGTGGGGTGATGGGTGTCTTCGCCCGTTACTCCAACATGCACCCCCTCATCGTGCGGGCCTCCCTCGAGAGCGAGGATTTCCGGGAAGCCCTGGAGGAGTTCAATCAGCCCTTCGTGCGTATCGTGGAGAGAAAGTTGCAGGAGCACCTGCAGAAGGGCCTGTGCCGGGACCTCGACCCGGCGGTCACCGCCCAGATCATCGTGACCATGCTCGAATACGCCAACCTGCAGTGGCTGAACAAGGGCTTTCATGCCGACCGCGATGCCCTCATCCACAACCTGAGCGTGATCATCTATCACACGCTCAACCACGCGTAGATCTGAATATCCTGCCAGTGGCAGTGACTTCCGGATGTACGCGTGCCAGGCCTGGACAAGTTCGTAAAGGGCTCGGCTAAACCAAGCATAGCCCTGAACTTATCCAGGCACTGGGACACCGTCGCGCCGAAGACGGCGCTGTCGCTTACGCGATGCAAACCATGTAGCCTATTCGGTAGTCCCTAGCTCAGGCCGGGGTGGCGTTCCCGGAAGGCCTGCACGGCGTCGCGCACGGTGCGGAAGACGTTCTCCTCGCCTACGAAGTCCACTACCCCGTCCAGGCGCATGAAGGAGAGCACCGGTGCGTGTACACGGGCCAGGTAGACGTCGATGCTTTCCCGGGTCAAGCCCGCGTGGAGCTCCTGGAGATCGTCGGTGGCGGTGGTGTCCATCTCGTAGATCATCTCGCAATCGACGATCACGGCAAGGGGCTTCAGGTCGGCCTCCTCCACCAGGTCCCGGATATCGCCGACGAACTCGTCCACGTTGGAGAATATCAAAGGGGCATCGAAGCGGTAGATGATCAGGTGAGGGGAGTAGGGTTTGCATTCCGGGCGTTCGGCCATATCCCCATGACGGGTGCCGCTCTCGTCAACCCCCAGGACGGCCGAGTGGGGCCGGCTGGACCGCAGGAAAAACCCCGCCAGCGAGAGGACGACCCCGATGAGGATACCTATCACGACACCGAAGACGAGCACGCCGAACAAGGTTCCCAAGGCCAGAGCGAAATCGGGCCTGCTGCTGCGGCGGAAGCGTGCGAACGGCCTGAGATCTATGAGGTTACTTACGACGAAGATGACGATGGCGGCGAGGGTGGCCTGAGGTAGATACTTGAAAAACCCGGTGAACAGGAAAAGAGTCGTTATGGTCAGGATGGAGCAGATCACGGCTGCCAGCTCGGTCCTCCCGCCGGCCTGTTCGGTGGCCGCCGTGCGGGTGAAGCTGGCATCGACGGGAAAACCCCTCAGTATCCCGGCCCCCAGGTTCGCAGCCCCCAGGCCGATCATCTCCTGGTTGGCATCGATGCGATAGCTGTGCCTGGCGGCATAGACCTTTGCGAAAGCCAGCGACTCGGCGAAGGCGAAAAGCGCCAGCGCAAAGGCTCCCGGCAGGAGCCTGACCACATCACGCACGCCGATGCCGGCCAGCGACAATCCGCTCAAGCCCCTGGGGATCTCTCCCACCAGGGCGACGCCGTGTTCTCCCAACTTCAAGAGATAGGCGGCGAGGATGGACAAGACCATGACCGTCAGGGCGGCCGGAATGCGGGGAACGGCCTTGCGCATCGCATATAGCGACAACAGGCAGGCGGCGCCCACGGCGATGGTGGTCCATGACCAGAAGCCCGCCTGGCGGAACAGGTCGGCGAACTTGGCGAAGGTGTTGCCGCCGTCGGCGGTGATCCCGAAGATCTTGTCCAGCTGGCCCACTGCGATGAAGATGGCGGTGCCCACGATGTAACCGTCTAGCACCGGCCGGGCGAGGAACTTGGCGATGAAGCCTCCCCTGGCCAGGCCCCCCAGGATAAGGAGGGCGCCCACCATGAGAGCCAGGGCGACGGTGAGAGTGAGGTATCTCTGTGTCCCCACATCCGCCAGGGACATCACCGTCGCCGCCGATATAGCCGCGACGGTGGCGGCGGGCCCGACGTTGAGATGCCGGGAGGTGCCGAACAAGGCATAGCCGACGGGGGCGAGGCAGGCCGCGTAAAGGCCGTATTGGACGGGGACACCCGCGATGCCGGCGAAGGCCATGGCCAGGGGCACGGCCAAGGTCCATGACGTTAACCCCGCGATGGCGTCGCCGGCCAGCCACTCCCGCCGATAGGCCGGCAGCCACGCAGTGATGGGCACATAACGGTGCAGCAGGCTCTTTCGTCCACGTGGAGCACTTTCCATTATATTCCTTACGCTGCCTTCCCCATGGGCGGCCGCAACGGCCTTGACCTTACTCCCTGCCATGACATCCGTTTATCCCAAAATATCACAAAGCAGGCCGCCTACGCCTATGCGAGACCTTATTCGGGATGGAGCGGTGTGGGGATGTCACAGCGGGCCTCGGTATGGCATAGCGTCCGATGTCGCGAGCGGATAGCCGGATTCCCATGTTTGGTCCATCTCCCAGAAGTGCAGGTGGCTAGGTCACAGGCCAGGGGGTCAGGCCCATCTCATCACTCATTCACCCACACTTCTCGGAGAGGAGCCCCGTGTTTACGGTTTTCTCGATATGATGCAGGGCTCTTGCGTGGAAGGAGACTCTAAAGTAAACGGCAAAGATATCGATGTATGATGGGAAGCACCCGGTGTATTGATGGAAAGGGGCTGCGATGACGCGGGAGGTGGGTTCCCGGCCCGGTATCCTGAAGAGATATCTTCCCATAACCGTCTGGCTTCCCTCTTACGAGCGCAAATGGCTCACCGGCGACATCGTGGCCGCCCTCACGGTCTGGGCATTGCTCGTCCCGGAAGCCCTGGCCTACGCGGGCATCGCGGGCGTGCCGGTACAATACGGCCTGTACGCGGCGCCCTTCGCCCTGCTCGCCTACGCGGTATTCGGCTCGTCGCGACACATGGTCTTCGGACCCAGCGCCGAGGGGGCGGCGGTATCCGCCGCGGTGGTGGCGCCGCTGGTGACGGACGGGAACCCGGACCGCTTCTTGGCCCTCACTATAACCCTGGCCTTGCTGGTGGGCGTGATCATGGTGGTGCTCGGCCTGGCCAGGATGGGCTTCCTGGCCAAGTTCTTCGCCGAGCCGGTGCTCACCGGGTTCATCGTCGGAGCGGCCATCTTCATCGCCGTGGGCCAGCTGGACAAGATCTTCGGGGTCACCGCCGAGGGCGCCAACACCTTCGCCAAGTTCGCTGACATATTCCGGCAGGCCGGCAGCTGGTCCTGGACGACCATCGCCGTAGGGGCGAGCTGCCTGCTGCTGCTCTTCCTCTTGCACAGGTTCACCCCGAAGATCCCGGCAGCCCTGACCGTGCTGGTGCTGGCCATCATCATATCCGCCGCCATCGGCATGGTAGATCATGGCGTCTCCATCGTGGGCGAGGTGCCATCCGGCATGCCAGGCTGGTCGCTCTCAGGGATAGGCCTCAGCGACATCTGGCAGCTCCTGCCGGGGGCCCTGGGACTGGTGGTGCTCTGTTTCGCCGAATCCCTGGCCACGGCCAAGGTATACGCCACCAAGTACGGCTACCGGCTGGACCCCAACCTGGAGATGATATCCTACGGGGCTGCCAATGTCGGGGCCGGGCTCTTCCAGGGCTTCGCCGTTACCGGCAGCGTCTCCAAGACGGCCGCCAACGACGCGGCGGGAGCGAAGAGCGAATTGGCCATGGTCTTCTGCTCCGTCCTCACCCTGCTCACCATCCTCTTCCTGGCCGGCCTGTTCGAGGACTTGCCAGAGGCCACCCTGGCGGCGGTGGTCATCCACGCCGTGGCCAGACTCATCCGCTTCAAGGAGATGAGGCGGCTCCGCAGGGCAAGGAGGGTGGACTTCGTTCTGGCCATATCGGCGTTCTTCGGCGTGCTCCTCTTCGGCCTGCTGGAGGGCATCCTCATCGGAGTATTGCTCTCCCTGGTCCTCTTCATCGAACGCGCCAGCAAACCCCATTGGGCGGTCCTGGGCGTGGACGAGAGCGGCACCCGCTATGGCGGCCTGAAGGAGCACCCCGACTATCATCCTATCGATCCCGGACTCATCGTCTTCAGGTTCGACGCTCCGCTCATCTTCTCCAATGCCGACGAGTTCAGCGACGAGATCATGCGCCTGGTCGAGGAGGCCGACCCACAGCCGCAGGCGGTGATCGTCGACGGCGAGGACATGTTCGATATCGACACCACCGCGGCCGCCAAGCTCATCGAGCTGCGATCAGGCCTGGCAGCCAAGGGTATCGCTTTGTCCCTGGCCCGGGTGCATGTCCCGACGCTGGAAGCGATGCGCCGCGAGGGCGTGCTGGAGGCGGTGGGCGAGGATAGCGTCTTTCCCACCGTCCACGACGCCGTCCGGGCCTTCAGGGATCACCACACCCGGGACTGAGGTCGGCGCTAAAGCGGCCATGGCCACCCGGAGTAAAAAGCCTGAGGGGTAATACGTTTTCTTGAGCGCATCGATCTTGCGTGGAATGATCCATACAGGTGCGAGGAAGGACATAAAGGGTATAACAATATGAGTGCGATCGGGGAGTTACATAGACGGAAGGGAGAAAGATGATGCCCAAACCCAAGGACGCTACGGGCTTCACCGCGCAGGCCAACAAGGCCATATTAAGCCACGACCACCTGGACTGGGGGGACAGGGAAGACTGGGAAGCCGCCCAGAAAGGCTTCATCGCCAGGCTCGATCCCCCGATCATAAACGACGCCGCTGGCCGACCGGTCTGGGACCTGGACCAGTATTCGTTCCTCGCAGAAGACAGCGCTCCCCCCACCGTCAACCCCAGCCTGTGGCGGCAGTCCCGGCTCAACATGTATCACGGGCTGTTCAAGGTGGTCGATCGCATCTACCAGGTGCGCGGATACGACCTGTCCGTCATGAGCATCATAGAGACCGACACGGGCTATTTAGTCATCGACCCGCTCATCTCCGCCGAATGCGCCGGGGCTTCCATGCAACTGGCTTACGAGCACCTGGGCAGGAAGCCCGTGGTGGCGGTGATATACACCCACAGCCACATCGACCACTGGGGAGGCGTCAAGGGCGTGATATCCGAGGCGGACGTCAAGGCGGGCAAGGTCCAGGTGATCGCTCCTGAGGGTTTCACCGCAGCGGCGGTGAGCGAAAACGTCATGGCCGGCAACGCCATGAGCCGCCGGGCGGCCTACATGTACGGTGCCCTCTTGCCCAAGGGTCCCCGGGGACAGGTGGACGCCGGCCTGGGAAAGACCATCTCGAGTGGCACCATCACCCTGATCGAACCCAGCGTGAGCATCGAGAAGACCCCGACGGAGTTGACGGTCGACGGGGTGAAGATCGTCTTCCAGCTCACGCCCGATACCGAGGCTCCCTCCGAGATGCACTTCCACTTTCCACAGTTCAAAGCCCTGTGCATCGCGGAGAACTGCACCCATAACCTTCACAACCTCTATACCCTGCGCGGCGCCCAGGTAAGAGACGCTCAGGCGTGGGCATACTACGTCAACGAAGCGATAGACCTCTTCTCCCAAGAGACCGACGTGGTCTTCGCCAGCCACCATTGGCCCACCTGGGGACATGACCGCTGCCTGCGCTTTCTCGAGAAGCAAAGGGATATGTACAAGTACCTGCACGACGAGGTCCTGCGGCTTGCAAACCACGGCTTCACCATGCTGGAGGTAGCAGAGATGGTGCATCTGCCGAAGGAGTTGGCCAGCGAATGGTACAACCGAGGATATTATGGTTCCATCAACCACGATGCCAAGGCCGTCTACCAGAGATACCTGGGATGGTTCGACGGCAATCCCGCCAACCTGCACCCGCTGCCGCCGGAGGAGGCCAGCAAGCGGTACGTGGACTTCATGGGCGGCGCGGAGGCCGTACTCTCCAGGGCAAGGGAGGCATACGACAAGGGCGAGTACTGTTGGGTGGCCGAGGTGGTCAACCACCTGGTCTTCGCGGAGCCCGAAAACCGGCAGGCGCGCGAACTGCAGGCCGACACTCTCGAACAGCTCGGCTACCAGGCGGAGTCCGGCCCCTGGCGCAATTTCTACCTCACCGGCGCGAAGGAGTTGCGCGAGGGGGTCACCAGGAACGAAATACCCGCCACCGGTAGCGAAGACGTGATCACGGCCATGAAGGTCGCGTCAGTCTTCGACTACATGGCCGTGCGGCTCAACGGGCCCCGGGCCGAAGGCGCCTCCATCAGCATCGGCTTTACCTTCACCGACACTGGAGAGGAATACCTGCTTACGGTCGAGAACGGGGTTCTAAACCACGCCGCCGGCAAGCGGGACAGGACCCCCGATGCCGCTCTCACCCTTACGAGGGCGGCGCTGAACGATATCCTCCTGCAGAAGTCCACCATGCAGGAAAAGTTCTCAACCGGCGAGATCGCTATCGAGGGCGACCCGCAAAAGCTCGCCGAGATGTTCGGCTTGATGGACGAATTCGATCCCCTGTTCAACATCGTTACTCCGTAAGAGCCGGATACCGGGAGGGGATGGAGGATCCCGGGGCAAGAGAGGACCACGGGGGTAGACCGACTGAGAAAGCGAGGTGTGGAAGCCATGGCTTTAAAACATCCGCGGGGACCGGCGGAGCCGGTGGGGGACCTGTCGACAATGCCTTTGTTCACGCTGGAGGGCACTCGCATCCCGAGGCACGAGCTGCCGGCCGGGGAGATGCCGCCCGACGTCGCCTACCAGATCATCCACGACGAGCTCCTGCTCGACGGCAACGCGCGCTTCAACCTGGCGACCTTCGTCAGCACCTGGATGGAGCCGCAGGCCGAAAAACTCATGTCAGAGTGTTTCGACAAGAACATGATCGACAAGGACGAGTATCCCCAGACGGCGGCGCTGGAGATGCGATGCATAAACATGCTGAGCCGCCTGTGGCATTCGCCCGACCCCGACCAGGCCACCGGCTGCTCGACGACCGGCTCCAGCGAGGCGGCCATGCTGGGCGGCCTGGCGTTGAAGCGGCGCTGGCAGCACAAACGCAAGGCGGAGAGCAAGCCCGCCGACCGGCCCAACCTGGTCATGGGCATCAACGTCCAGGTCTGCTGGGATAAGTTCGCCAACTACTGGGATGTCGAGATGCGCCTCGTGCCCATGGAAGGCGACCGCTTCCACATCTCAGCGGAGGAAGCAGTGAAGCTCTGCGATGAGAACACCATCGGCGTGGTGGCCATCCTGGGTTCGACCTTCGATGGCTCCTACGAGCCGGTCTCGGAGATCGCCTCCGCCCTCGACGACCTGCAGGCCAGGACGGGCCTGGATATCCCCATCCATGTCGATGGCGCGTCGGGCGCCATGATCGCTCCCTTCCTCGACCCCGACCTGGAGTGGGACTTCCGCCTGCCGCGCGTGGCGTCGATCAACACCTCGGGACATAAGTACGGCCTGGTGTATCCGGGCGTGGGGTGGATAATCTGGCGCGATGCGGAGGCGCTACCCGAGGACCTCATCTTCTGGGTCAACTACCTGGGAGACAACATGCCGACCTTCGCGCTCAACTTCTCGCGGCCGGGAGCCCAGATCGCGGCCCAATATTACAACTTCCTGCGCCTCGGCTTCGATGGTTTCCGGAGGGTGCAGGGCTACGCCCGCGAGGTCACCACCCGCCTGTCGGGACTTATCGCCGAGCTCGGCCCGTTCGAGCTACTCACGCGGGGTGACGAGCTGCCGGTGTTCGCCTTCAAGCTCAAGGACGACATCGAGAACTTCACCGTTTTCGACGTCTCCAACGAGCTGCGCGGGCGCGGCTGGCTGGTGCCCGCTTATACCTTCCCCGAGAACCGCACCGACCTGGCGGCTTTGCGCGTCGTCGTAAAGCGTGGGTTTACCCACGACCTGGCCGACCTGTTCCTGGAGGACGTGAAGCGGCAGCTGCAGCAGCTGCGTAAACTGCCCGCCCCGCTTTTCGAGGCCGAGGCATCGACCGGCTTCCACCACTAGGCAGCTCCTACGGGATTATAATGGGTGCGAGATCCATACCAGATATTAAGCGCATTTTCGGTTCTTGTGATCGCGGCGGCGACCGTAAAAACGGGGGGAGAAAACCATGTCCGGATTCATATCGTATACCGATGGCGAGCCGTTCCCAGGGGTGATCGGCCGCACCCAGGCGGATTCCGATCCCGCCTGGCCGGTGCCGCAGCGGGCTCCCGAGAAGGCACCGAACATCCTTTTCATCGTCCTCGACGACGTGGGCTTCGGCCAACTGGGCTGCTTCGGCGGCCTGGGCGGGCGCGTCGAGACGCCCCATATGGACAGGCTGGCCGAGGGCGGCCTGCGCTACAACAACTTCCACACCACCGCCCTCTGCTCGCCCACCCGCGCCGCATTGCTCACCGGGCGCAACCATCACAGCGTGGGGGTGGCGTGCATCATGGAAGCCGCCACCGGCTACCCGGGTCACAACGGCCGTATCCCCAAAGAGGCGGCCATGCTCCCGGCGGTCCTGGTGGAGCGCGGCTACAACACCATGTGCCTGGGGAAGTGGCACCTGGCGCCGGACGAGCACATCACCGCCTCCGGCCCCTTCGACCGCTGGCCCCTGGGGCAGGGATTCGAGCACTTCTACGGTTTCCTGCCCGGCGAGACCAGCCAATGGGAGCCCGACCTCTGGCACGATAATCACAAGGTCGATCCCCCACGCACCCCGGAGGAAGGCTACCACCTCAGCGAGGATCTGGCGGACAAGGCCATCGAGTGGATCACCGCCCAGAAGGCCGTGACTCCTTCCAAACCCTTCTTTACGTACTTCGCCACGGGGGCCATGCACTCTCCACACCATGCTCCCGGGGAATACATCGCAAGGTACAAGGGCCGCTTCGATGAGGGCTGGGACGTGGTGCGCACCGAGACCCTGGCCAGGCAGAAAGAGATGGGGATCGTCCCGGAGAGCACCATACTACCTCCGCGCAACGCGGGGGTACGGGCATGGGACGAGCTCTCGGCGGAAGAAAAGCGCCTCTTCGCCCGCCAGATGGAGGTCTTCGCCGCCTACCTCACGCACACCGACGACCAGATCGGGAGACTGGTGGACTTCCTGGAGCGCTCGGGGCTTCTCGAGGACACCCTGATCGTCCTGCTCTCCGACAACGGCGCCAGCGGCGAGGGCGGGGCCAACGGCCTGGCCTCGGAGATGAGTTACTTCAACCTCTCACCCGAGACCGTCGAGGACATGCTGCCGAAGATAGACGACTGGGGCGATCCCTCCACCCACCCCCACTACGCCACCGGCTGGGCCATGGCCGGCAACACCCCCAACCGCTGGTACAAGCAGCTGGTCCACGAGGGCGGCACCCGTGATCCCCTCATCATCCACTGGCCGGCGAGGGTCGAGGACCGGGGCGCCATCCGCTCCCAGTTCCACCACGCGGTGGACGTGACCCCGACCATCCTGGAGTTGCTCGGCTTGGAGATGCCCTCGCAGGTGCGCGGCCATGCGCAGATGCCCCTGGAGGGAGAGGGCATGTCCTACAGCCTCAGCGATGGCGAAGCGCCGACGCCCAAGAAGGTGCAGTACTTCGAGATGCTGGGACACCGCGCCCTGTGGGCGGGCGGCTGGAAGGTGGTGACCCTCCATGTCTCCTCGGATTTCATGCGCGGCTTCAACGTCGAAGAGGGCGAACCGCATGACGGCGATTTCGATGCCGACGCCTGGGAACTCTACCGCATCGACGAGGACTTCTCGGAGATGAACGACCTGGCCGCCGACCACCCCGAGAAGGTGCGCGAGCTGCTCGACCTGTGGTGGGCTGAGGCGGGTAGGCATAACGTGCTGCCGCTTGAAGACTCCCTGGCGATGCGCATGATCACTCCCAAGCCTAGAGAGTTCGAGGAGCGCGACGTCTATACCTACAACGCCCCGGTGAAGCTGGTGCGCTCGGGATCGCCGGACTTAAGGAACCGTTCCCATACCATCACCGCCGAGTTGGATATCCCGCAAGGCGGCGCCGAAGGGGTCATCGTCTCCAACGGCGGCGTGGATGGCGGCTACACCCTGTGCATCAAGGACGGCAAGCTGTACTACGTATCCAATTTCCTGGCCCGCGCCCACTACGTGGTGGCCTCGGGGGAGCCGGTGCCTGCCGGCGAGATCGAGGTGCGCATGGAGTTCGAGAAGACCGACGAGTTCGCGGGCAAGGCCACGCTTTATATCAATGGGACCAAGGTGGGAGAGGGGGATATCTCCCGTTCCAACCCCCTCGCCTACGCGGTGGCGGAAGGCCTTGAGGTTGGCTCCGACTCGACCGCCCCCGTGTGGCCGGAGTACCGGCCTCCCTTCGAGTTCACCGGCACCATAAAGAAAGTCGAGATAAGGGTGGACGGCCCGGGACATCAGGATCCCGAGGACGAAGCACGCGTCGCGCAATACCGTCAGTGAGGTCGGGTTGGATGGCTAGAGTATAATCACACCGGGAAGAGGGGAGGAACCGTAATGTGTTGTTGCATCGCGGCTTTTGTGGCGGTCTTCGCGCCAAGGCTGGCTCTGTTCATAGTCTGGGTCTTTACCCCCTATGTCAGCCGGGCCTTCAGCTCCTTCATCTGGCCGTTGCTGGGGCTCATCTTCCTTCCCTTTACGACCTTGCTCTATGCCCTGGCCTATCTTCCGGGCACCGGCGTGACGGGCGTGCGTTGGCTCTGGGTCATCCTGGGCTTTGTCCTGGACATCGCTTCGTACAGCAGCGGCGGAGTCAGCAAGAGCAGGCAAGGCTACAATACGTAGACGCGCTTGCTTGACGATCCCTGACTCAGAGTACGGGGCAAAAGGTTTCACGAACCGGTCTGACCCTCAATATTGCGCTCCGGTACCACCTTGAGGTCGACCGTCATATCGCCGGCGCGTCCCCGCAGGTTGGAGAGCAGGTCCTCGAACGGGGGGAGATCGCCCTCGCCCGCGATTATGACCTGTACCTGGCGACCGTCGGCCTCGACCGAGACCACCTCGTATTGCGTGCCCTCCAGCCATGCCTCTGCCTCCTCCAGCGTCCGCTGCTGCAGGATCTGTTCGGCGGTGACACGATAGCTCGTGATACCCAGCGGCACAATGATCACCAGGGTAGCGATAACAATAACGGCGATCGCCCACCGTTTGGCCTTCTTGCCCTCGAGGTGGAGGGCGGTACCACCGTATCCCATGATGGCGAAGACAACGAGGCCGGCTACTACGATGGCCAGGAAGTTGGTGAGGAAGAGGAGGAAGGCACCAAGGGCGTCCCTGAAGGCTCCCGCGGACAGGCAGATGCCTACTACCGAGAGCGGCGGCACCAGGGAGACGGCGATGGCCACTCCCGGCAGAGCGTCCGAGACGTCCTCACGCCCGGTGGCGAATGCGCCCGCAGCCCCGGAGGCAACGGCGATGATAAGGTCAATGAGGCGCGGAGAGGTGCGCGCGGTTATCTGGGAATTGCCGGCGATCTGCACCGTGCCTACCAGGACCACGGCCAGAACATATGCGGATCCAACCACCGCCGCGGTGCCCGCGGCTACGATGAGCAGCGAGCGCACGATGTTTCGCCCGTCGCCGCTGACGACGCTGAGCGAGACGGCCATGATCGGCGTCATCAACGGCGCCACGATCATGGCGCCGATAACGGAAGCCACCGAGTCACTTACCACGCCGTAGGTGGCGATGACGGCCGACAGTAGGAGCATGACGAAGAACCGTATCATGCGGTCCCGCTTGGGATGGCGATCGAAGAGTAGTTTTTCCTGCAACAACTCTACATCGTCGGCCGTGATCTCACCGCCGTGCAGGATATCACCGAAGCGCGCCATCTACACCTCCACATCTTCTCGCATCCGACAAGCGATGCTCGTGCTATCCCGCCCTGACACAGCCATCGCCTTCCATGATAGGCTGGTCAGATAATTACAGGGCACTCCCGGCATTATGAGAGTATTCCCTCCCATAACCGATGGCAAGCATAGCTCGAGTTGATGCCATCGCCCTCCAAGAGGGATAAAAATGGCTGTGGCTAAGACGGTACATCCTGGAATCCTTTCATCACCGATCCCCGCCCGGGAATGAGAAGCGGTCGCTCGGCCTCGATCCGAGTCGGGACCGTTGGCGCGCCGCTTAACAAACAGCTAAGCTAGATGGCAAGACAGACGACGGACGTCTTACTTAAGGAGGGTCTATGGGAAACGTGATAGGCGGTATCCTGCCTCTGGCCCTGGGTGTGGCGATCAGCCCCGTTCCCATCATCGCCGTCATCCTCATGCTCTTCAGCCAGCGGGCGAAACGCAACAGCCTGCTATTCCTACTGGGATGGGTTCTGGGACTGGTGGTCTCCGCCGCCATCGTCTACGTGATAGCTGATGCGGCGAACGTCTCCACCAGCAGCGGGCCGTCCAAAGCCGCCTCCATCATCAGGATACTCCTGGGCTTGCTCCTCTTCTTCGCCGCTTTCCGGCAATGGCGGAAGCGGCCCAAGCCCGGCAAGGAGCCGGTCATGCCCAAGTGGATGTCCTCCATCGATTCTTTCACGGCCGGCAGGTCGCTGGGGCTCGCGGCGCTGCTCTCTGGGGTCAATCCGAAAAACCTCGCGCTGACCTTCTCCGCTTCCGTGGCAATAGCCCAGAGTGGCCTGGAGGCCGGTTCGGTGATCCTGGTATTCGTGATCTATATCCTTATCGCCAGCGCCACCGTGGCGGCCCCGGTGCTCGTCTACCTGATAATGGGCGACAAGGCCGCGAAGACACTGGATACCTGGAAAGCCTGGTTGACCGAGAACAACGGAACGGTGATGTTCGTGCTCTTCCTGGTCTTCGGGATGGTGCTTCTGGGCAAGGGCATCTCCGGCCTGTAGCCGGTGGATCGCATACAAAAGCGCGCCCCAGAACGGGCGCGCGTATTCTATTGTCCGATGCCATCCCGCCGACCCGGGAACCACCCTACAGCGCCGCTATGCCGTGCTACACGGATATCTCGCCGAGGCTGGGCCCAGACCTCCAGCCAGCCGCTTACGCCAGGGAAAGGGCCTCCAGGATCTTAGCCGAGGCCGAGATGACCCTGGCCGTACCTATCAGGGGAGCGACCGCAACCAGCGTTCCCCGCACCTGGTCCAGCGTGATGTCGGTTTCCGAGGCGACACCCAGGTTGGCAATCCACGAGATCGTCGGCGCGTCGATAGCCGCGAGGGCAGCAATACGCACCAGCATAAGCGTCTCCGGATCGAGACCCGATGCCTCCATGCTGGCAATGTTCACCGCAGCCAGGAACTCGAGGGCCTCCAGTCTTCCCTCCGCTATGTCCCTCAGGACGGCCTCGTCGTTCTGTTTCTCCGTCATGGCCCCTCCTTTCTCTTTCACACCGGAAGCGCGCTCACCGCGCCCGATTGCTCCGTCCTACTACGTCGGATATCCTCAACCCCACCGTCATCGTGGCGGTGACAGTGCTTCCCTGTCAGCGCATACCCTACCTGCAGCACTTCTCAAGCCGCGTCGTTAAAGCTGCGATCAGTCCTTGAGCTCCTTTACTTCCTCTTCCAGCTCCTTGGACTCTATCTTCGCTTCTTTTTTCAGGTTCTTC
>CAYHAT010000007.1:0-26158 GCA_964354675.1 uncultured Actinomycetota bacterium
CCAGTTCGCGCTCCTTATAGAAGATGTTCACCGGGACCGCCACCGCCCCCAGGTAGGAGCAGGCGAAGAAGGTGACGATGAACTCCGGGCAGTTGTTCAGCATCACCGCCACCTTGTCGTCGCGCCCCACCCCCAGGTCCGCGAGAGCGTTGGCGAAGCGCGTCACCCGGGTCTCCAGCTCCCGGTAGGAGATGGGTTCATCCTTATAGATGACCGCCGGGCTGTCGCCCATGTCGGCTGCGCGCGACTGCAGCAGCTCCTTGAGGGTCAAGACCACCACCTACCCGATCTTGAGCAGTATCTTGAGGTACTTGCTGCGGTTCTCCTCGAAGTGGTCGAAGAAATCCACGATCTGGTCGAAGGGGATGACGTTGCTGATGACGTCGCCGGGATGCAGATCGCCCTTGCCCACCAGGTCCACGACCTCCTTCATCTCCACGTTGTAGCCCATGGTGGCGAAGATGTTGTATTCGCAGGCGAAGGCGGCCAGGAGCATGAGGGGGTAGGTCGGGGACTCGTAGAACGCGAATCCCAGCAGCCCGATGCGCCCGTCCTTGCGCGTGGAGTATACGGCGGTATCGATGCTGGCCTGCAATCCCACCGCGTCAAAGCTGACGTCTGACCCCACACCGCCGTTGATCTCCGACACCCTGCTTATGGGGTCCTCGGTATCCGGGTTGATGACGTGGGTGGCCCCCATCTCCATCGCCTTCTGCCGCCGCGACTCCAGCGGTTCGCTCACGATGATGTTCTTGGCCCCCTTATATTTGGCCACCATGGCCATAAGCAGCCCCACCGGCCCGGCGCCGACGATGAAGACGTTCTCGCCGGGCTGGAGGTTGGAGCGCTTGATGGCACGGTAGACGACCGAGGTCGGCTCTACGGTGGCGGCTTCCTCCAGGCTTACCCCCTCCGGGAGCTTGTATACCCCCCTGTAATGCAGGGGCACGTACTCGGCGAAGGTGCCGTGGATATGCATGCCGTGGGCCTTGGGATTCAGGCACAGGTTCCATTTATCCTGCTTGCAGTAGTAACACTCCCAACACGGGTAGTAGGGGAGCCCGGTAACCGGGTCGCCTTTCTGCAGACCGGTCACCGCTTCGCCCACTTCCTCCACCACGCCCGAAAACTCGTGCCCGAGCGCAATGGGAGGATTGAAGATGGTCTGCGGTCCGTACAGGTATTCGAAGACGTCGGTGTGGCAGATGCCTGCGTATGCCACTTTGATCTTTACGTCCTCCGGCCCCACCTCGGGCTCCGGGATATCCTCCAACCTCATGTCGCGCTGTGCGTGCCAGATCGCCGCTTTCATGGCGTCCCCCTTTCCTCTCTCGTTATTAAACCTCTACCGCGGGGTCTCTCCCGCGGATCTGCCCGCCAGTGGCGGCGGATCCGCCGGCCCACGCTACCGGGCCCGGGCCGGGGCTCCGCGCCCTCCCTCCTGCCGACCGGTAATAATTCATTTGTTGAACTATATTCAAACCCGGTAGCGCCTCACCAGGGACGGTTGAGGTGCTCCAGGTAGGAAACGCGGTCCTCCAGCGTCTCCACCACCGTGCGCAGCACGTTCATAAAACCCTCTATATCCTCCACGCTCACCTTCTCCCACACCGGGAAGAAGAGCGCCTGGCGGTGGCTGACGATATTGTCGATGAGCTTCCTGCCCTTGGGGGTGAACCTGAGCAGGGTCTCGCGGCGGTCGCTGGGATTCTTCTCCCTTTTCACCAGGCCTTTTCTCTCGCACCTCTGGGCGATCTGGGTGAGGGTGGAGTTGTTCAGGGAAAGCAGCTCCGCCACATCTTTCATGCGCATGTCCTCCCGGAAACGCATGAGCAGCAGCAGGTAGAATTCCACCTTGTCGATGTGATAGAGGGAGAGCTCTTTGGCCTCCCACAGGGTGGTGGTGTAGTCAAAGAGGGTATACAGCCTCTCGATCTCGGGAAGATGGGTGAATATCTTTTTCCGTTCCAAGACCGCCCCCTTGAGAATAGTTCACACAATGAAATATACTCTCAAAGCGTTCGGGCGTCAACCTGAGCAGGAGAAGAATCCACTTTGAATCCGGGAGTCGGATACTGCTTCGCTTCAGGAAAGGCCGGGAAGAGTTATATGCTATCATGTTGAAGCTGGTTCTTCATTACTGAAGGGAAGGATTTGAAAGAGATAACGCTACGACCCATAGGAATAATCCATTCGCCTTTCAAGCAGAACCTTGGTACTCCTATTCAGCCCGAGGGGGGCCGGGATGTGGAGGCAGTGGTGGAAGTATTCGAGGAGTTCGTACCGGGTCTGGCGGACCTCGATGGCTTCTCACACGTCATCCTGATCTATTACTTCCACACCTGCGAGGTGACCCGCCTCATTATGAGGCCCTTCATGGATGAGACGGAACGCGGGATCTTCGCTACCCGAGCCCCGGTGAGGCCGAACCACATCGGCATGAGCGTGGTGCGCCTGGACCGCGTCTGGAACAACCTTCTCCACATCAAGGACGTGGACGTGCTGGACGGCACTCCGGTACTGGACATCAAGCCGCATGTGCCTCGGTTGGATTCCCCGGGTCCGGCCAGGATCGGCTGGCTGGAGGGTAAGGAGCACGGCATCGAGGCGAAGCGGGATGACGGCCGCTTCCTGACCAACCCCGGGGGTTAATCGCCCAGCCTCATCGTTGTCGCATTACAATCCCGTATTGATCCGGCAATACTGCAGTTCAATGTCTTGATCTGATTATGGCAACTGGAATCCTCCTCAAAACGGAAAGCAGCCCAATGATACGCTTGGCGAATCCCTCCGCGAACAGTGCCTTGTTCAGATCCTCAAATATCAGATCCACATCCGGCCATACGGGAAACCAATGGATTTCACCTTTCAGGGGAAGCCAGTATTCGGTTATCGATTTGACATCCGTGAAGGCCTGCAGGCCCATCCTGCCGTGGTATCGTCCTACCCCCGATTTCTTGACCCCGCCGAAGGGAAGGGACGGTATCGCGAAGGTCATGAGCACGTCGTTGATGTTGACCGAACCGGTCTTCAGGCGGTCCGCGATCATGCGTGCTTCCTTTGCATCCCGGGAGAAAACGGAGCCGGACAGGCCGTATTCGAGGCTGTTTGCCAGTTCTATCGCCTCGTTTACGCTATCGAACGGTATGACCGACTTGAGAGGCCCGAAGGTCTCCTCCCTCACCACCTCCATGTCCGGGGTAACGTCACCGAGCAGTACGGGCGTGCACCAGAGGCCCTCCTGGTAGGTACATTCACCCCCCTGCGCGATGATCTTGGCGCCCTTGTCCAGGGCATCGTCTAATTGGCGCCTCACGATATCGAGCTGGGAATCCATGGTCATGGAGCCGAGACAGCCCACTTCTTTCCCCGGCTTCATTCCGCATACGAGTTCCGATAGCTTCTCTAAGAAGGGTTCGTAGACCTCGCGCTCCACTAGGATGATCTCAGTGGCTATGCAGGTCTGTCCCGTATTTGTGAAAGCTCCCCAGGAAATCCCGCGGGCCGCCCTGTCCAGGTCGGCATTCTTGGTTACAATGCATACATCCTTGCCTCCGAGCTCCATGATAACGGGGATGAGGTGTTCGGCGGCCTTGAGGTAGACCTCCATTCCCACCTCGGTGGAGCCGGTGAAGAAGAGCATGTCCAGCCCCTCGTGCTCTATGAGGGCCTGGCCGGTCAGGGATCCGGTTCCGGTCAACACCTGTAGGACTCCCGGGGGAAGTCCGGCTTTCTCCAGGACCTCCTGGATGATCAATCCGCTCCTGGTGGTCTGAGAGGACGGTTTGAGCACCACGGCGTTACCCGCCGCTATGGCCGAGACCACCGGTCCGTTCGACAGGGTAAGGGGGTAGTTCCAGGGCGAGATCACGCCTACTACCCCCTTGGGCTCGAACTTGTAGTAGCACCTGCGCATGGGGAAGGTGAGGATGCCCGAGACCTTCACCGGTTTCAGGAATGCCTGGGCGTGCTTGGCGTAAAACTTGATTACATCCGCCGACGTATAAACATCGGCGAGGAGGGCATCGGTCCTGGTCTTCCCGTTTTCCAAGGCTATCTCGTCGGCATACTTCCCGGAGTTCTCGCCCAATATCGAGGATGCTCTGAGAAGTATCTTTCTTCTCTCCCCGAAGCTGCTCTTGGACCACGTCTCGAAAGCCGTCCTGGCCTTCTTTATGGCCCGGTCAACGTCCTCGCGATCCAGCAAAGGATATTTTCCCACTTCCTCGCCAGTCGCAGGGTTCTTGATGGTGAAGAACCTCTCCCTTTCGGGAGCCTTTTTTAAAACGCTCTCGGTCATGCTGTAATCTCTCCTTTCCAAACACGGGGGGCGCAGGCGTTTCCCCCTGCACCTTAACGTCCCACGTCCCCTAGCTTGCGCCTTAGGTACGAGGGCTCGGAGATAACGATGGATATAGGTTCTTAACAAATGACGGGCGGGGCTTTCCTTCGCAACTGGCTTATTCGGTTTGCGTGCAGGCTCGGAAAGACCGCCCACAGGGCAGGACTTACCGGGCGCCACCTCCTTTCCAAACACGGGGGGCGCAGGCGTTTCCCCCTGCACCTTAACGTCCCACGTCCCCTAGCTTTCGCCTTAGGTACGAGGGCTCGGAGATAACAACGCTTGCCGCTGAATATAGGCTTGCTTATATGAACATGTCAACAGAAGAAGTCTGTTTCATGAGCAGTGACCGGGTCCGGAATCGAGTGCTAACGAGAGCGCAAATCCAAGGTTCGAACCGGTGGAGCGGCGTGAAGGCGTCGTTTATGGCTAGGGACGGCAGCTCGTCGCGCCGGGAATTTGAATCGCTCGAAGGTTTATACGGGTTGGTGACAACAATCACAGGATGTGATACAGTCTCGTCCTGTGGGGGATCAGAGCAAGCTGGAAACAATAACCAGTGGGTGGTTAGTGTGCAGCGCGAGAGTCCTTGCACTAGATTCTCCAACATCGATGACCTGGCGCCCCTGGAGGCGGTCCTGGAGAGATACCGTGAGGAGAGGGGGGCGCTCATACCCCTTCTCCAGGATGCCCAGGAGGCCTATGGCTATCTCGACGAGAAGGTGATGCGTGCCCTGGCCAAGGGAGCGGGGTACCAGCTGAGCCAGGTCTACGGCGTGGCTACTTTCTACACCCAGTTCAGACTGGCGCCCATAGGGGAGCACCTCATCCGCGTATGCCACGGGACGGCGTGCCACGTGGCGGGAGCGGAGTTGATCTCGGAGGAGATCTCCAACCTCCTGGGGGTCAAGAACGGCCAGACCACCCCGGACATGAAATTCACCGTGGAGTCGGTGATGTGCGTGGGGGCCTGTTCCCTTTCCCCCATCATGATCGTGGACTCAGATACCCACGGCAAGCTCAAGCCGGCGAATATCCGTAAGGTGCTCAAGAAATACCGGGGTGACGGCGGGGAGACGGAAGAATGAGCGCAAGCGGCAAGACCAAGCTGGTCCTGGGCTACGGCACCTGCGGTATCGCCGCCGGTGCTGCAGCGGTCAAGGAAGCCCTGGAGAACGAACTGGCCACTGGAGAGCACGACGCCTACCTGGATATCGCGGGATGCATGGGGGTATGCTTCCGGGAACCCGTGGTGGAGGTGACCAGCCCGGACGGGCTAGCCATCGTCTACGGAGACCTCACTGCCAAGCGGGTCCCCCAGCTTCTGGAAGCGGTGGCCACCGGCGAGGTCATAGAGGACTGGGTGGTGCGTCGCTCAGACGACAGCGAGGCCGCGGAGGGCGATTTCCTCTCCAACCAGCACCGCATAGTGTTGCGCAACTGCGGCAACATCAATCCCGAGAGCATCGAGGAGTATATCTCCACCGGTGGGTACGAGGCAGCCCGAAAGGCCCTGACGTCCATGTCCCCGGAGGATACCATCGACGAGGTGGGTAAGTCGGGCATCCGCGGGCGCGGCGGTGCCGGTTTTCCCACCGGCACCAAGTGGGGCTTTGCGCGTAAGGCGCGAGGGGACCAGAAGTACCTGGTATGCAACGCCGATGAAGGCGACCCGGGCGCTTTCATGGACCGCAGCGTCCTCGAAGGCGATCCTCATTCCGTCATCGAGGGCATGATCATCGCCGGCTACGCCATCGGGGCCACCCAGGCCTACATCTACTGCCGCGCCGAATACCCCCTGGCCCTGAAGCGCCTGGACATCGCCATCGCCGCCTGCCGCGACATGGGTTTTCTGGGCCGCGGCATCTTCGGCACCGACTGGGACTTCGATATCAAGATCAAGAAAGGGGCCGGCGCCTTCGTGTGCGGCGAGGAGACCGCCCTCATCGCCTCCATCGAGGGCAAGCGAGGCATGCCCCGCCCGCGCCCGCCCTTCCCGGCCAACGAAGGCCTGTGGGGCAAACCCACCAACATCAACAACGTGGAGACCCTGGCTGCCATCCCCTGGATCATCGCCAACGGCGGAGACCGCTACGCGAGTGTGGGCACCGAGAAGAGCAAGGGCACCAAGGTCTTCTGCCTGGCCGGCAAGGTGCGCCGCAGCGGCCTGGCCGAGGTCCCCATGGGCTACACCCTGCGCCAGGTCATCTTCGACGTCGGGGGTGGCGTACAGGCAGGGAAGGAGTTCAAGGCGGTGCAGATGGGAGGCCCCTCGGGGGGGTGCCTGCCCGCCAGCCTCCTCGACACCCTGGTGGACTACGACGCCATAACCGCTACCGGGGCCATCATGGGCTCCGGGGGTATGATCGTCGCCGATTCCTCCACCTGCATGGTCGACCTGGCCCGCTACTTCCTATCCTTCACCCAGGAGGAGAGCTGCGGCAAGTGCGTACCGTGTCGCATCGGCACCAAACGCATGCTCGAGATCCTAACGCGTATCTGCGCGGGGGAAGGAGAGCCGGAGGACCTGGAGAGGCTGGAGGTGCTGGCCGCCGACATCAAGGCCGGAAGCCTGTGCGCACTGGGCGGGACGGCCCCCAACCCCGTGCTGACCACCATGAAGTACTTCCGCAACGAATACGAGGACCATATCCTAGCCAAGAAATGCACCGCCGGGGTGTGCCCGGCGCTGATCACCCTGCGCATCAGGGAGGACATCTGCACCGGGTGTGGCGCCTGCGCCAAGATCTGCCCGACCGAGGCCATAGCGGGGGAGAAGAAAGAGCCCCACTCCATAGATGCCGACACGTGTATTCGCTGCAAGCTGTGCCTCTCCCGTTGCCCGGAAGAGGCCATTTACGCGGAATGAGGGGCAGGACTGTGAAGATCTGAAGAGACGTCTGTAGCAATGGCCGGGGAAGGGCAACGGGCAGGCGGCGTGAGACAACCAGGCATGGGGTCGGTAGGCCCCAGACTTGATGAGAGTTGGAGGTACGATGTTGGAAAAGATAGTGGTGGAGATAGACGGTGACAAGTGCGAGGCTGACAAGGGTTCGACTATCCTGGAGATAGCCAGGGCCAACGGGGTCTACATCCCAACACTGTGCTACGATCCCAGGCTGAACCCATACGGCGCCTGCAGGCTCTGCCTGGTCGAAGTAGAGGGCGCCCGCGGGCTCCTTCCGGCATGTTATACCAAGGCAGAAAACGGTATGGTGGTCCGCACCTCCACCGAACAGATTGAACGAGTCCGCAAGACGTTGGTTGAGCTGCTCATCTCTGACCACGACATGGAATGCCAGGGTTGTTCAAAATCCGGGCGTTGTGAACTGCAGGAACTGGCCAACCGCTATGGCGTGACGGAGAGCGTGTTCGGGGGCGAACGGCACACCTACGAACTGCTGGAGGAGAACCCGTTCGTGATGCGTGACTATAACAAGTGCATCATGTGCGGCCGCTGCATCCGCATCTGCCGGGAGGTGATGGGGGTCGGCGTTTACGACTTCATCAACCGCGGCTTCAAGGCGGTGCCCGGGACTCCATACGACAGGCCCATGCAGGATACTCCCTGCGAGTTCTGTGGCCAGTGCATCTCGGCCTGCCCCACCGGGGCGATCAAGGCGAAGCCCTTCGAAGGCGATGGCAGGGTCGCCGCCAGGGATATGCTGCGCAACGCATGTGCGTACTTCAAGATGTCGGAGGACGACATGATGGAGGCGCTCGGGCTCCAGGGCTGGGTGACCCGCACCACCTGCGCCTACTGCGGTTCCGGATGCCAGCTTGACCTGCACGTCATCGATAACCGGGTGGTGGAGGTGACGGGGCCGCTGATGGTCGGCAGCGGAAAAGGTTGCCTCTGCGTGAAGGGGCGCTTCGGCTACGATTTCATCGGCCACGAGGACAGGCTCACCAGGCCGCTGATCCGCAAGGACGGGGTACTGGTCGAGTCCTCCTGGGATGAGGCGCTCGACCTCGTGGCGGAGAGGTTGGGTGCGATAAAGAAGGAACACGGTCCCGACGCAATAGGGGTCTTTTCCTGCGCCCGTTTCACCAACGAGGAGAACTACCTGGTCCAGAAGTTCACGCGTGCGGTGATCGGCACCAACAACGTCGATCACTGCGCTCGAGTATGACACGCTCCCACCGTCGCCGGTCTGGCGAAAACATTCGGGAGCGGGGCCATGACCAATTCCATCGATGACATCGAGAACGCCGGGCTGATCCTGGCCATCGGCTCCAACACGACCGAGGCCCACCCCATCATCGCCCTTCGTATCAAGAAGGCGGTCGTGGAGAACGGCTGCAGGCTTATCGTGGCCGATCCTCGGCACATCAGGCTGTGTTACATCGCTGACCAGTGGCTGCAGCTGAAGCCGGGATCCGACATAGCCTTCATAAACGCCATGATGAGCGTGATCATCGAAGAGGAGCTCTACGACAAGGATTTCATCGCCGAGCGCACCGAGGGCTTCGAGGAGCAGGTAGAGTTCATCAAGAAATACACTCCGGAGAGCACGGCCGAGACAACCGGCCTGGATCCCGAGGAGGTGCGCAAGGCAGCTCGTCTCTTCGCGACCACGGAGCCCGCGGCTATTGTCTACTGCCTGGGCATCACCGAGCACATTACCGGCGTAGATAACGTCATCTCTCTCGCGAGCCTGTCCATGCTCACCGGAAACATCGGCAAGCCCGGGGGAGGGGTGAATCCCCTAAGGGGCCAGAACAACGTGCAGGGCGCCTGCGACATGGGGGCGCTCCCCAATGTCTATTCGGGCTATCAGGCCGTAGCCGATGCCGAGGCACGCGCCAAGTTCGAGAAGGCCTGGGGCGTGAAGCTGCCCGAGAAACAGGGCCTGACGGCCACCGACATGATGCACATGACCGGCAAGGGGCCGATAAAGGCGCTGTACATATTCGGTGAGAACCTGGTGCTCTCCGATCCGAACTCCAACCACGTCATAGAGTCCCTGAAGAGCGTCGATTTCCTGGTCGTGGAGGACATCTTCCTCACCGAGACCGCCGAGCTCGCCGATGTGGTCCTTCCCGCGGCCTGTTTTGCCGAGAAGGAGGGCACCTTTACGGCCACCGATCGGCGCGTGCAGCGCGTGCGTAAGGCGGTTGAGCCCCCCGGCGAGGCTAAACCCGACTTCGAGATAATCGGCGAGATATCCAGGCGCATGGGCTACGAGATGGCAACGGTCGAACCGGCCGCGGTTATGGACGAGGTCGCCAGCCTGACCCCGTCTTATGGCGGCATCAGCCACGCCCGGCTGGACACCGGGGTCACCCTGCACTGGCCGTGCCCGGACGCCGAGCACCCGGGCACACCCATCCTGCACACCCAGTTCTTCACCCGCGGCAAGGGCTGGTTCTGCCCCGTGGACTACGTGCCCCCGGGCGAGGTCCCCGACGAGGAATACCCGCTCGCCCTGAGCACGGGCAGGCTGCTGTGGCAGTATCACACCGGGACCATGACGCGCAGGTCGCGGGCCATCGACGAGATCGACCCGCACGGCAAGGTCTGGTTGAGCCCCCAGGACGCGGAGGAATACGGCGTCGTACACGGGGCCGATGCCATCGTCAGCACGCGCCGTGGCAGCGTGGAACTGGAGGCGGCGGTGACCGAGAGGATGCCCAAGGGAATGCTGTGGATGGTATTCCATTACGCCGAATCCCCGACCAACGTGTTGACGAGCAGCATCGTGGACCCCACCTCCAAGACGCCCGAATACAAGTTCTGCGCCGCCAGGATCGAGGCAAAACCGAACGGGCATAAGAGGTAAGGGCTGAATTGGTCCGCCTCATGGCGGAAACCCTGGCTGGTATGTTATTCGAGGCGGTGATGGCCGCGCCGGAGGGGATATCCGGCCGTGCGGCGGCATCGCCGGAAACGGAAGGATCTGGGAAGAATCATGGAAGAAACGCTTACCGGGATCGGGGAAAGGCCCGAAGCTGAAACAAAGTCCGGGCAAGACGTCAGGATCCTTGCCTTCCTCTGCAACTGGTGCTCGTACGCGGGGGCGGACCTGGCGGGCGTATCGAGGATGCAATACCCGGCCAACGTCCTGAACATAAGGGTGATGTGCACGGGATCTATCTCGCCCTACTACGTGCTCAAAGCCTTCCAGAAAGGCATCGACGGTGTGCTCATCGCAGGCTGCCATATAGGAGACTGCCACTACGACAAGGGTAACTATGCCACGGCTAAGAGGTTCCGCATCGTGAAGGACCTGCTGGTCAGCGTGGGCATCGACCCACACCGCATCAGGCTTGAGTGGATCAGCGCCGCGGAGGGTAGCAAGTTCCAGGAGGTCATCACCTCGTTTACCGAACAGATAAAGGCGATGGGCAGGTCCCCACTGGGGAAGAAGGCGGAGAGGCCCGCCACATTAGGGATAGAAGACAGGGAAGAAACCGGCGAAGCACTGAAGATAGTGGACCAGGCCTGGCAGCGCGGCAGCCTGGAGGACGCCGTCTCCAAATCCGTCCGCGAGGCCCTCGAGGACGGAAAGGCTGCAGCGGCGATCATCCTGACCATCAGGGACGGCGAGCTGACGCCGCGACTGGTGACGCGTGCCGACGACCCCGCCATCGATGAACTGTACGCCGGCGACGTCCGCTATCCCATGACCTCGTTCGCGGTCATGGTGATGCCGCTGGTCTCAGGCGACATCGCGCTCCCGGTGCGGGAATGCGACCAGCGCATGATCGTGGAACTGCAGAAGCATAACCAGATAGACGCCTCCCGGCTGGTGCTGCTCGGCATACCGTGCTCTCAAGACCTGGCTGACGCCTGCGGCTGTGACCATCCCGCGACACCCGAGGACATCGCGGTCGTGCCAGCGGTCGCGACCGCCAGCGAGCTCCAGGCTCCCGAGGGGTCGCAGGCGGAAGAGGCGGGGGAGCGCCTCGGTTTCTGGATGGATGCCTTCTCGCGGTGCATTAAGTGTATGGGCTGCCGCAACGTTTGCCCGATGTGCTACTGCAAGGACTGCGCCCTGGATAATCCCAGCATCGTCGGACCGGATTCCAAGCCGCCGGACATACCCATCTTCCACCTGGTGCGCGCCATCGACATGGCCGACCGCTGCGTTGACTGCGGTATGTGCGAGGAGATATGTCCGGCCGATATACCGCTGCGCCAGCTGTACAGGCAGGCGCGCCAGTCGGTCAAGGAATCGCTCGGCTACGAGCCGGGCTTAGATCCCGACGAGGTCAGCCCGCTCAGGATACTGGGCGAGCCATCACAGCTTGGCGATATGGAAGGCGGCTTCAGAGCGGAGGGCTGATCGCACTCCGCTTATCCGGCCCGGTCCGTGTGCTCCAGGTGCGGGGTGCGCCCAAGGGCTTTCAACCCCCGGTCCTGGCGGCCGTTGTATTGAACCTGTCCCCCTGCAGCAGTCCCCAGGAAACCTGTGCGTACCTGAGATCGTCGATCGTGTTGATATTGAAGAAGGAGCGGAACTCAGGATCGCTGAAGGCGACCTCTTCCTCCTCCAGGTAGCGTACATCCAGCTCCCGGAAGAGATCGGGGATCTTCAGGCGGTCCTGCTCGAGGAAGGTGTGGATCTTGGCGATCAGGTCCTTACTATATACCGCGAACAGCGGTTCTACGTGATCGCTCATCTTCGGCACCACCACCTCCCGGCCCGCCGCCTGATCCAGCATGTAACGCACCAGGTCCATGTTGGGGTAGGGCATGTCGCAGGCCATGACGAAAACGTGGGAAGCGGGAGAACTCTGCAGCGCCGTATAGATGCCCACCAGGGGACCATTGCTGAAGAACGCGTCGCTGATGACCTCCACACCCGGACGCACCACGTTATCCAGGGTATAATCGCCCTCCTGGACGACCAGTGCGATGAGGGGGAATACCTCCTGGAGCTTGTCGAGTATGTGGTCCACTATCATCCTGCCGCCCATCTCGAGCAGGCCCTTTTTCATGCCGATGCGCCTGCCCTTGCCGCCGGCGAGAACGGCGGCGCTGAAACTCACCTCTAAATGGGGACCGAATGCCGCGGCGTTCATGGTACGATCCTTTCGTGATGGGTATAAACGCTGAACTTCCTGCCATTGGAAAACCCGATGACGGTCAGGCCGGCCTCCTCCGCCACGCACAGCACCAGGGAGGTGGGGGCGGCCATGGAGACTAGCACCGGGATCCCCATCCTCACGGCCTTGAGGGTCATAGCGCAGCTGAGGCGGCCGGAATTGAACAGTACCTTGTCCGTGAGGGAGATGCCGCGCAGGGCGCACCAGCCTACGGCCTTGTCCAGGGCGTTATGCCTGCCCACGTCCTCGACGGCGACCACCAGCTCGCCCGAGGCGGTGAAGATCCCGGCGCCGTGGGCACCTGCCGTATCCTGGAAGACCTCCTGCGAGCCGGTCAGCGTATCTCCCAGACTGAAGATGACCCGCTCGGTCACCCGAAGCCGCGAGGTTATCTTCGCCTCGGGGCGCTCCATGACGGCCAGGCTGTCAACCCTGCCGTAACCGGTGGGCATCATGCGGGGAGCGGAGAAGCCATCGCCCTCATGCGAGGATTCCAGCACCAGCTCGATCGATTTTCTCCGCCCGTTGCCGCTGCCCGCCCTGTTCTCGATCCCGCCGGACCCCCCGCTCTGCTTTTCGCGGTGTCTGACCAGTTTGATCCGGGAGATATCATCTATCACCCTCTCGGTGAGGCAGAATCCCACCGCCAGTTCCTCATCCATGCCCGGCAGGCGCATGAGGGCCACCAGCGGTACGTCGTCCACGACTATCTCCAGGGGAAGTTCGACCGCTACGTGGTCCGCGAACTCCTCCGGCTCTCCCCCCACGCTGCACCGCTTGATCCCCCAACCCATCGTGGAGACGCCGCCGCTTACCTGTTTCACTCTTTTTAAGGTCGTTGACACCGGGTAATCCTCCTTGTCGATCTCTAGGTCGGGCTGTCACCAATGAGAAGGCCGGCCATCAATGGCAGCTCCAGGATGTCGCGGGCCATGTCGGCGGTCGTCTGCAGGGCCTCCCGCATCCCGTCCTCGTCCTTATAGGAGAGTAAGCGCGCATCAGTAGCACGCTTCGCCAACTCGCTCACGATTTCATCGCATCCCCAGCCCTTAAGGTTCCAACGCAGGTCGAGCAGCACAAGATCCGCCTTGGCAAGAGCCATCAATGCCGAGGGCTTGAACTCGTGGAAGGGCACCGACATCATGAAGACCGCGAAATCGGGCGTGATATACTGCAGGGCGCTGTTGCTCTCCATGATCATCACCCCGTGGGGCGGAAACAGATCGAGGGCCTTTGTTATCACCAGCGCAAGCCCATCGGCCGTCCCGGAACTTGCCCAGACCACTTTCCTGGCCCCGGCCGCGACCAATGCTCCCGTATCCGTGCCGGGCTTGGATATGATCTCGGGGTCCTCCATGATCGGTGGAATATGGTGGTCGGCGCAGACCTTCAGTCCATAATCTGCGCCAAGTTCCCGGGTCAGGTAAGCGGAAAGAGCGGTCTTTCCCGCTTTCTTGGACGATGAGCTGATCGACACAATGCGCAGGCCCCCGGATTTTCCATCTGGCCACGAGATGTCATGTCTTTCGCTACGTTCGGTGCAGGGATCATTGATAGCTGCGTACGGCTTCCCGTCGATCTCTGCAGATGTTCGGTCCAATTCTATCCATCCTTTCGGTAGCGGCTGCATCACCTGGAATGCAGCTTTTCTCAAGCACTGAAGACGTGCACGTCCGTGGCCTTGAAAGCCAGGTAAACCTCCTTGCCGACACCGAGTTCCATATCCTCGAACGAATACCGGGTGATGGCAGCTATCATCTGGATGCCTACGTCGACCACCACCTTGACCACCCTGCCCTCGTCAAGGATCCTCGCTATCCTCCCTTTTAACGTGTTCCTGGCGCTCGACCTGACGGGATCGAGGGATAGCATGATGGACTCCGGCCTGATGGTCGTGTATACGTCTCCATCCACGGGCGCGACACTCAGAAGGCGGTTTCCGTTAACGGCGATGGAGAAGAGACCGTTTTCCCTGGACGATATTCCCCGGTAGATATTGGTGATGCCCACAAAATCCGCCACGAACCTGGAGTTGGGTTTCTTGAAGACCTCTCCGACGTCGCCGATCTGGACGATGCGCCCGGCGTCCATGATCGCCATGCGGTTTCCGAGCAGGAAGGCCTCGTCGAGGCTGTGGGTCACGTGGACCATAATGGTGTCGGTCATCTCTCGGATCCGCCTCAGCTCATCCCTCAAGCTCGCGCGGGTCTCGGGGTCCAGGGCGCTGAGCGGTTCATCCAGGAGCAGCACCTTCGGCTCCACGGCCAGGGCCCGCGCGATGGCCACCCGCTGCTGCTCTCCTCCGCTCAGGGTATCAGGGCGCCGGTGCAGCAGGTGCGACACGCTGAGCATGTTCGCCAGTTTCATCGCCCTGCCCACGGCCTTGTCCTTTTTGACCTTCCTGGCCTTGAGGCCGAAGAGGATATTGTCCTCCACCGTCAGGTGCGGGAAGAGCATGTAGTCCTGATAGACCATGCCCAGAAAACGGTTACGCGGGGAGATGCGCGTGATATCCTCGCCATCCAGGTAGATCTTCCCGCGGTCCGGCTCGTATATGCCGGCGATCGTCTCCAGCAGTACGGTCTTGCCAGCCCCCGTCGGGCCGAGGATCATCATGTAATCCCCGTCCTCGACCTCCAGGTCGATGCCCCGCAGGGCGAATTCCCCGAGATCTATGTGCAAGTCCTCGATGGCGATCAAAGTCCACTCCCGTGATCAGAACAGTCGGATCCGCGCTGCCAGCTTCTCCAGCACGAAAAGTGATATCAGGGATATCAGGACGAGGACGATGGCCGCCGTGATAGCCTTGGCCAGTCCTCCCTCGGAGATGTTCAAGAAGATCGCGGACGGGAGGGTCTCGGTGCGCATGCTGGTGGCGCCCGCGACCATGTATGCCGCGCCGAATTCGCCGATCCCCCGGCACCAGGTGATGATGGCGCCCGCGATCAGGCCGTTTCTCGCCATGGGGAGCGAGACCTTCCAGAAAGCCTTGCCGTCAGCGCACCCCAGGGTCTTTGCCACGTTCTCGTACCTGGGATTGATGCTCTCGAAGGTGGAACGCAGGATCCTGAAGGTGAAGGGTACGTTCACCAGGAAATGGGCTAGCACGATCCCGGCCGGGGTGAAGATGAAGTCGATGCCGGCCGAGGAGAGGCCCTTGCCGAAGGCGGTGGTGCCGAAGACGATTAGCAGCCCCAGCCCCGCTACTACCGGTGGCAGCGCTAGCGGCAGATCCAGCATGACGCCGAGGATCGACTTCCCCCTGAACTTGTAGCGGGACATGGCGTAGGCCGTGGGTACCGATACTATGATGCACAGGGCGGTGGAGATCGCTGAGGTGATAAGGCTCAGCTCGATGGCGAACCTGATCTCCGGAGAGCCCAGGGCTTCCCAGAGGTCGTCAAGGGTTATGTGTGTGACCAGGCAGATTAGGATAGCGATGACGAACGCGCCGAGTAGAAAAGCGATGGTCGTGGTGCCTATCTTGAAGAGGGAGCTCTTGATCCTGGGCGGCGCGAAATCCCTTTCCACTAGCGCGTTCTCGAACTCGCGCTTGCCGGTCTCCACCCACATATGTTGATCATCTATCATGGCAAGTGGCACCCCACCTCGCTCAGCCCCGCTCCTCGTACTCAGGATTGGGGTATAACTCGAATCCGTGCGACTCCATCACGCTCTTGCCCTTGTCTGATGCGCAGAACGTGGCGAAAGCATTGGCTGTCTCAACGTTTTCGGAGAAAGACAGGCTTGCGAGGGAGATGAGCTGGATGATGTTCTGGTCAGAGGGTATCTCGATTATCTCGACCCCCTCCGTCCCCATCTCAGACCAGCTCATGGTCGCATCGGCTTGGCCTTCGATGATATAGACGGTCAACTGGTCCACGGTTGCGGTGGTGGCGACCACGTTGGCCCAGACGGCGTCTTTGAGTCCGTTCTTCTCCAGTATCTGGTTACCGACCTTGCCGATCGAGGCGGCCTCGGGATCGGCCCATACGACCTTGACTCCCGGCTCAGCCAGGTCTGCAAGGGTCTCTATGCCGGCGGGATTGTCGTCCGGGACCATGATGATGGGGATGTGATACCCAAGGGTCTCGCTAATCTCGACGTACCCCTTCTCCTCCGCTTTGTCGATATATGACGAATCGGCGGGTACGAAGACATCACCCTTTTCCGTCGTCTCCATCTGGGTCAAGAGGGTGCCCGATCCGCCGAAGTTGAACTCTACCCTTGTGCCGTATTCCTCCTGGAAGAGAGCCCCGATCTCCTCCATGGATGGCTTCATGCTTACGGCGCAGTAGACCATGATGGAGTCAGCGTATTGGGTGGATGTGGAGGCGGGTTCATCTGAGCTCGAGCCGCAGCCCGCCATCATTGCCATCGCCAGCAGGCAGGCGACAATAGCCGAGAGGATCACCTTTCCCGGTTTCATGATGCACCACCTCCCGACCCGTTCGCCTGTGCGGTCTTCGACAGCGGCGATCGTAGTCTCCCGGGTATAAGTGCTGTGAGGATAGGATGACAGAGGATAGCGGACGAGTGCACGGTGTTCTCCTTTCCAAACACGGGAGGCGCAGGCGTTTCCACCTGCACCCTATCGGCCTCCGTCCCATAGCTTGTGCCTTAGGTACGAAGGCTCGGAGAATGCTACTTCAGACGGCAGTATAAGCACGCCTTGTAGCGGATGTCAATAAACGGATTGGACGATTTTGGATGCGGTTGAAGTCTATCCTTTGTCCCTCCTATCTTCGAAAATCGCGTCTATCGCGCGTTTTCCCAGCTTGGAAGAGGGTATGGAATATTTTGGAGGGACCCTATATAGCGGCCAATGGAGGTATTGCACTCGTGTATCGAAGAAACGGCGATATGTGTTAGAATGCCACGCGTGACGAGATGCATTAAACCGTTGAACAGGTAACGTGCAGGAGGCTGATCGAAATCGGAGAGTTCGACCTCAAACAACCCAAGATGACCAAGGCATTGATCAACCGGAACATCGCGATCTACGAAGAGATGAACGACCGTATGGGAGCGCCACTCAGGCTCTACCGTGATATCTTCGTGGCGCAGCAGAAGCATCTCGACACGCTGAGCGTCACCATGCCGCCCCTGGACGACCAGCAGATCATGACATGCATGGAGGAATGGACACCTCTCATAGACTCAGAGACGCTGACCATAGACTACGCTGCCATCGACGATCTTTTCCGAGAGCTGAAGGGGATCGTAGCCCGCAAGAGCAAGGTGGCCGAGGCACGCGACAGCAAGTTCCTCAAGGAAACAGAATTGAGCGAAGAAGACGTGGAGGGACTGGGGAACGCCTGGCTCGAGGGGCGGGAAGACTCTCTCGTAGAGAAGGCGGAGGAACTCGATGTCGATTTCAGCCTGCTCAGCCTGCTGCTGCATAGCACCTTCGCTGCGGTCTTCCGTAAGCTGGCCCATGAGCTGCATTCCCGCGTCGATCTCGACCAGTACCCGCGGGCATTCTGCCCCGTCTGTGGATCGCTGCCGGTGATGGGTTTCAACCGGCGCAAGGACGGGTTGCGGGTGCTCGAATGTTCGCTCTGCGGCAGCCGTTGGGGCACACCGCGGATGTTCTGCCTTTTCTGCCAAAGTCCAGACCAGAGCAAGCTCAGGTACCTCTTTGTAAACGAGGACTCGTCGCGCCGCATACATGTTTGCGAGAACTGCCGGACGTACATCAAGGTTGTGGACCGCAAGAAGCAAGCGGAGGAGATCGTGATCCCCCTCGAGGACATCTTCACCACCTACCTTGACGAGGTGGCGGAGAAGGAAGGATACAAGCGAGGCTGCCGCACGGTTTTTTCGTAGGCCGCCGTTCTTCGCCTGCCTTTTTATGGGAGATCAATCCTTTTATGGGCGCCTTCAAGTGCATTCAAGCTGCCTCAGCTCCGCCGGTATGCACCACGCATGTATCCAGAGTTCAAGCGATCCGGCATATCACACGAACCTGCGAATATCCTTTGGGTAACTATTACCAGCACGCGATTTGCAGATGGTTGGATGCCTGGCAAGGCTCGAAACATCTGTCTTGACATCGCAGTTGTTTTTGGTTAAGAATCCTTACATATGGTTTTCCGAAGCAGTCCGACCTAAGGCATTCGCTAAGGAGGGCTGACGTCAAGGTAGGATTGGAAACGATCCTGCTTCCCGTGCTTGGAAAGGGAGACCTGGGCCATACGTTTATGGTGGCGTCCTTTCCTGGAGGGGGCGCCCCTCTTTATGGTCGCTTACCATCCTTTCCTGCGCGGTTAGGATGGTTTTTATGGTTAAGAGCAAAGCGCCCAAAGGAATATTCGATGAGATGCGGTTTATGGCTGCATGCTACGGAAAATCCCCACTTTCCTAGGTCGGTATTCCTCTAGGGCGCTTATTTTTTGCCGGTGGAAAAGCGTCTGGAGTCGTAGGAAATGCACGATGGGAAACTGAGTAAGTAGGAGGTAAGAATGGAAATAACACGGCGAGGTTTCCTGAAGCTCAGTGGCGTGGGCGTGGGAACGGCTGCGTTGGCCGGCCTGGGATTCAACATGTCGGCCTTTGCCGACGGTGAACCCCTCCGCATAAGCAGCGCCACCGAGACAACCACGGTTTGCCCCTACTGTGCTGTCGGCTGCTCAGCTATTGTGAGCGTCGTGGACGGCAAGATAGTGGCCCTGGAGGGTCTTCCTGACAGCATCATCAACCGGGGCGCCCTCTGCCCCAAGGGCCAGGCCATGCCGCAGCTGGCGAACAGCGAATGGCGTCTGAAGAAGGTGCGCGTCCGCGAGCCTCACGGCACCGAGTGGAAAGAGGTCGAGTGGGATGTAGCCATGGACGACATCGCCAGGCTCATCAAGGATACCCGGGACGCCGGCTTCGTTGAGAAGAACGACAAAGGCGTTACCGTCAACCGCTGCGAGAGTATCGCGCAACTGGGCTTCGCGCAGGGCAACCTGGAGGAGATAATCCTGTACACGAAATTCGCCCGCTCTCTCGGGTGGGTGTATACCGAACACCAGGCACGAATATGACACGGCCCTACAGTCGCCAGTCTGGCGGCAACCTTCGGACGCGGCGCCATGACCAACCAATGGTCGGACCTGCGCAATGCCGACGTCGTTATGATCCCCGGCGCCAACCCCGCCGCGAACCATCCCATCTCCTGGAGGTGGGTGGAGGAGGCTCGCGAAAAGCGGGGAGCCAAGGTCATCTGCATAGACCCCCGCTTCTCCCGCACCGCCTCCAAGGCCGATGTCTATGCGCCCATCCGGCCGGGCACTAACATCGCTTTCACCGGCGCCCTGATCAACTACGCTATCCAGAACAACTACATCCAGTGGGAGTATGTGCAGAACTTCACCAACGCTCCCCTGGTGGTCACCGACGCTTTCTCGTTCGATCCCGAGACGGGCCTCTATAACGGCTACAACGCTGAGAAGAGAGCTTATCCCGCCGACGACCGCAAGAAACTCTGGAACGTCGTCTACACGGACGAGACCAATCACACAATTCCCATCCGGGTGCCCCTGGTTAACGTGGAGGACATGACCAACGCGCGGGGCAAGCCCACCGCATGGACCACCCCCGGCGATCCCAAGACCTGCCCGGTAAACCGCGATCACCCGGATTATCACCGCACCATCTTCGCCAAGCTGGAGGAGCATTACTCACGCTACACGCCGGAGCTGGTGGAGAAGGTCTGCGGCATGTCCAGGGAACATTTCGAAAGGGCGGCCGAAGCTTACTGCGGCGGTGCATACATGCCCGAGAAAGCCGCCACCATCATGTACGCCATGGGCCTGGCCCACTTCTCCCTCGGGGTGCAGAACATCCGCGGCTACGCCATACTCCAGCTCCTCCTGGGTAACGTCGGCGTGCCGGGAGGCGGCGTCAACGCCATGCGCGGCGAATCAAACGTACAGGGTTCCACCGACATGGGCCAGCTCTACCACAACCTCCCCGGCTACATCACCATGCCCAACGACGCGCAACCGACCCTGGCCGATTTCAACGCCGCCTACGCGCCGGATAAGATCAGCGGTTACTACACCAACCGCAATAAGTGGATGGGCAGCCTGCTCAAGTGCTGGTGGCCCGGGATCTTCTCCGAGCAGGGAGCAGAGGCGGCCTACTCCATGGTTCCCAAGTTGATCAAAGGGAAGGACTACTCCTGGGTGCCACTGTTCGAGGATATGTTCCAGGGGATCATCAAGGGCATGATCTCCCTGGGGATGAACTCGCCGGTGTCCGGCCCCAACGCCAACCTGGAGTGCGCGGCCATGGAAAAGCTGGACTGGCTGGTCGTCTCGGACCTCTGGGACACCGAGATGATGAACTACTGGCGGCGTCCCGGAGTCAACCCCGAGGACATACCGACAAAGGTCTACGCGCTCCCCGCGGCTTGTCACCTCGAGAAGTCCGGCACCTTGCTCAACTCCGGCAAGGTCTTCCAGTTCCGCTGGAAGGCGGTGGAGCCACCAGGCGAAGCCAGGACCGACCTTTACATGGCCGACGCGCTGATGACCCGCCTCAAGAAGCTCTACGAGGACGAGGGAGGGCCGCTGGCGGAGGCTATCACCGGCCTCTTCTGGGACTACGAGCGCGACGAAAACGGCCAGATCGAAATAGACGACATCGCCGTGGAGGCGAGCGGTTTCAAGTATCCTGCCGACGTCAAGGACACCGTGGACTTCTGGGAGAAGGCCCGCGCCGGTGTCCTCACCACCTTCGGGGACCTCAAGGACGACGGCAGCACTGCCAGCCTCATGTGGGCCTGGGGCGGCTGCTACGCCTCCATAGCCAAGAACGACGACGGTTCCTTCAAGGACGGCGGCCTGAATACCCTGGTGAACAAGGCCAAGGTGATCCCTGAGGCGGAGGCGACAAAGCAGGAGAACCGCTTCAAGGCCAAGTGGCAATACCAGCTCGACCCCAACCCCATCTCAGAGCAGTACTACGGGCAGAAGAAGCCGGGGCTGGGCTTATATCCCTATTGGGGTTACGACTGGCCGGTCAACCGCCGCATCATCTACAACCGCTGCTCGGCCGACTATTCGGGCAGGCCCTGGGCGGAGGACAAGGCCCTGGTGGCCTGGAAGGACGGCAAGTGGATCACCAACGACGTGCCCGATTTCATTGCTGCCGACGCGGTCACCAAGGTACCCAATACCCCCCAGGATACCGCCTCCGGCCTGGGCAAGGGGCCGTTCATCATGATGGACTGGAAGGACAGCCAGCTGGGCCTGCTCTTCACCAACAAGCTGGCCGAGGGGCCCTTCCCCGAGCATTACGAGCCCCGCGAGAGCCCGATGAAGAACATCGTCAACGGGCAGCAGTGGTGCCCCGCTGTCAAGTCCGAATGGCCGTCTGCGGTAGAGTTCCCGGATCTATACGGGTTCGCCGAGGTCGGCGACCCCGACTACCCGTATGTCTGCACCTCCTTCCACATCACCGAGCACTGGCAGTCCGGCTCACAGACCAGGAGCCTCTCATGGCTGGGCGAAGCCATGCCGGACAACTTCGTGGAGATCTCGCAGACCCTGGCGAAGAAGATCGGCGTCAAGAAGGGCGATGTCGTGGAGGTCGAGAGCGTACGCGGCAAGATGGAAGCGGTGGCCGTGGTCACCAGCCGCCTGCGGCCCTTCAAGATCAGCGACGGCAACGGCGGCACCAAGGAGATCGAGGTGGTGGGAACGCTGTTCCATTACGGCTTCACGGGAATGTACCCGGGCGGGCGCGACCGCCCCGGGCAGGACAAGGTCAGCAACAAGAACTATGCCTGTAACCAGATGACCCCCCACGTGATCGACGCCAGCGCCTCCATGCCGGAGTTCAAAGCATTCCTTTGCAACATAAGGAAGGTGAGCTGAGATGGCTAACCCGACAGATAAGGCGATCCTCTTCGACGCCAGCAAATGCACGGGGTGCCGCGCCTGCCAGGTTGCCTGCAAGAGCTGGAACCAGCGGGGCGTGACCGAGACGTATAACGAGGGCACCTATGAGAACCCTCCCGAGCTGACCTCGCAATGCTGGATGCGCATCCTCTTCAACGAGCCGGAGGAAGTGAACTCGACGGACGAGCTGTGGTGGCATTTCACCAAGTACCAGTGCATGCATTGCACCGACGCCACCTGCGTCAAGGTTTGCCCCTCGGGCGCCACCAAGAAGCACAAGGTGAGCGATGACGACCCCGATGCCTGGCTGGTGAAGACGGACCCCAAGCAGTGCATCGGCTGCAACTACTGCGTGGCCACCTGCCCCTTCCAGGCCTGCCGCTTCGACGAGGCCGAGAAGGGCATCTTCCGCTGCATCATGTGCTTCGACCGCATAACCAGCGCGCCGGAGGACTTTCCGGCCTATCGCACTCCCAAGCAGCTCTCCGACTTCGAGGCCCTGTTGAAAGAACCCGAGTACGAGAAATTCAACCGCAACAAGCCCGCCTGCGTATCCACCTGTCCCGGCACCGCCCTGGATTTCGGTTCGCGCGAGGAGATGGTGAAGCTGGCGGAGGAGAGGGTGGCGTTCCTGAAGAAGGAGCGGGGCAAGGAGAACGCCCAGGTCTACGGCCTGGACCAGGTGGATGGCCTGCACTATATCTACGTGCTCGAGGACGTGCCGGAGCGCTACGGCCTGCCCGCCAAGCCCTCGGTCCCGGTGGGGGTCACCATATGGGAGACCCTGATCAAGCCCGGCGCCCCCTGGGGCGGCCTGGCACTGGTCGGCCTGGTCGCCGCGGCCGGCACGGGCTACGTCATCAACAAGCGCAACGCAGGCATGGAACGCAAGGCGCAAGAGGGGGGTGAGTGACATGGCGGAACTGAAGACCTTCAAGGGAGGTATCCATCCCCCCTACAACAAGGAGCTGGCCTCGGGCAAGGCCATCAAACGCGCAAGCGTGCCCGCCGAGGTCATCATCCCGCTGCAGCAGCACATCGGGGCCCCCAACGAGGCCCTGGTCAGCGCGGGAGACCGCGTGGAAGTCGGACAGAAGATAGGCGCAACCGACGCCTTCGTCTCCGCCCCCGTGCACTCCTCGGTGGCGGGTACGGTGAAGGAGATCATAGAAGTCGCCAACTTCACCGGCGCCAAGGTGAAGAGCGTGACCATCACGCCGGACGCGGAGCAGCCGGAGTTCGCCAAGCAGCCCGGCAAGGACCTGGAGTCCCTCCCGCCCGAGGAGATCCGCGACATCGCCAAGGAAGCCGGCCTGGTGGGTATGGGAGGCGCCGCCTTCCCCACCCACGTGAAGCTCACTCCCCCCAAGGACAAGCCGGTGGACATAGTGATCATCAACGCCGTGGAGTGCGAGCCCTTCCTCACCTGCGACCACCGCCAGATGCTGGAGCGCACCGACGATCTCATCGCCGGCGCCCGCCTGCTCAAATCGGCGGTGGGGGCCAGCAAGGTGATCTTCGGCATCGAGGCCAACAAGATGGATGCCGTGGACGCCCTGCGCGCCAAGGCCTCCAGCCTCTCCGACGTGGAGGTGGAGGTGCTTGAGGTCAAATACCCCGAAGGAGCCGAGAAGATGCTCATCTTCGCGCTCACCGGGCGCAAGGTTCCCCCGGGCAAGCTCCCCTCCGAGGTGGGATGCCTGGTGCAGAACGTGGGTACGGCCATCGCGCTCTACGAGGCGGCGGCCTGGGGCAAGCCCCTGTACGAGAGGGTGCTCACGGTCACCGGTTCTGGCATCCGCGAACCGGCAAACCTGCTCTGTGCCATCGGCACTCCGATCTCGACGCTCATCGATTCCTGCGGCGGGTTCGTGGGCAACCCGGTGAAGCTGATCATGGGCGGCCCCATGACCGGATGGGCCCAGTCGGAAGCCACGGCCACGGTGGTCAAGGGGACCAGCGGCATCGTCGTGCTCACCTCCGACGTAGTGGACGTGGGCGAGGAGACGGACTGCGTGCGCTGTTCGAAGTGCATAGAGGCCTGCCCGATGTTCCTCTCCCCCAACTTCATCGTCCAGTCCGCCAAGCGCGGGCAGTGGGACAAGGCCGAGATGTGGGGAGCCCTGGACTGCTTCGAGTGCGGCTGCTGCTCCTTCGAGTGCCCAGCCTACATACCCCATGTACAGTACGTCCGCAAGGCCAAGGCCGAAATAGCGGCCCTAAAGAAGAAATAAGGGAGGCGATGGCATATGGCAACAGATAATCTGGTCGTCACCCCGCCCCCGCACTTAAGGAGCAAGGAGCAGACCGCCGTCGCCATGCGGGACGTGCTCATCGCCCTGGCGCCGGTGACCATCGCCGCGCTGGTGGCATTCACCTACAATGCCCTTTTCGTCATCGCGGTATGCGTGGGTTCATGCCTGCTCTTCGAGTGGTTGATGTGCAAGATCAAGAAGAGGAAGTCCACCTTAGCTGACGGGAGCGCGGCCGTGACCGGGCTGCTGCTGGCGCTGCTCATGCCGGCCCAGGTGCAGTGGCTGAACATGATCATCGCGGCTTTCATCGCCATCGTGGTCATAAAATGGCTCATGGGCGGGCTGGGACGCAACATCTTCAACCCGGCGCTCTTCGGGTACGTGTTCATCATCACCGTCTCGGGACTCCTTGCCAGCTGGACCGGCAACCTGGGTATGCTTAAGGGCGGGTTTGACGGCGTCATGGCCGCCACCCCCCTGGCCTACATCAAGTCTGGTCTGGAGGGCCTCGGTCCCTCTTACGGCGCCCTGCTCTTCGCCAACTACGGCGGGGCCATCAGCGAGGTCGGTTCCTTCTGGATACTGCTCGGAGGCGCTTACCTCATCTACCGCAAGGTCATCAGCTGGGTGATCCCGGCGACCATCCTGGCCACCGTGCTCATCCTCGGCTACATCGTGGGCTCGGACGGCCTCTACCAGATCCTGGCCGGCGGCGTCATGCTCGGCGCCTTCTTCATGGCCACCGACTGGGTATCCAGTCCAATGTACACGTGGGGCCAGGTGATCTTCGGTCTGATCATCGGGGTGCTCATCGTACTCATCCGGGTCTACGGAGCGCCCACCGGCGCCGTGGCTTACTCCATCATCATCGCCAACTGCTTCGTGATACTGCTGGACAAGGCGTTCAGGCCGAAGCGGTTTGGAGAGGTGGCGGCGGCTTGATATGTGGTGCTGAGTGTTTATAAGCCCCCACTTCGGGAGATATCTTATCTTCCGGGTCGAATGAAATGGGCTGGGAAAACCCGGCCCATTTCATCGTTAGGTGTAACGGACAGAAGGTATGTTTCAAGGAGGTACATTAATGGCTAACGAGAAAGAGGAATTGCTGAACCAGGAAATAGAGACTTACGAGGAGGAACTGAGGGTTGTCGCGAGCAAACTCCAGGAGATCGCAGGCGTGGACTGCTCCTTCGGCGCCTGCGTGTTCGATCCGGAGATGAAGGACGTCGAGTCCAGGCTGGCCGATCTGGAGAAGAGGAAGAAGGTCCTGGCCGAGGTCAAAGAGACACTCGATAAGTGTGATATCGGCTAGCCTGAATCCATATTAACGAGGGGCTCCTGCCGGAAACCCCTCGAACCTGTGATTCCTTGATATGGTAGAGTCTGTCCTCTTTGATAAAGAAATCCTTCTTTTCCGGTCCCACAAGGAGGTATTGTGCACAACTCAATGCTGACGGTTAACGAGGCGAGGGCAAAAGTGCTGGACTCGATCACCAGGCTGGAGGAGGTCGAGATGCCGCTCCTGGAGGCCCTGGGGCTCAACCTGGCGCAGGATGCCGTGGCCCCCTACCATATCCCTCCCTTCGACAACTCGGCCATGGACGGATACGCGGTGAGGG
>CAYHAT010000008.1:0-26059 GCA_964354675.1 uncultured Actinomycetota bacterium
TGGCCAATGGGCTGAGCGGCCTGGGGGTGGATGAAGACTCCAAGGTGGCCATCCTCCTGCGCAACATACCCGAGTTCGTCATCTCCTACTACGCGGTGCTCTCCCTGGGTGCTGTGGTGGTGCCCCTGTGCTACATGTGCCTGGCCGAGGAGGTCGAGAAGATAGTGTGCGACTCCATGGTGGAGACGCTGATCACCAACTTCGAGTTCGACGACCTGGTCAAGGACTTGCAGGCCACCATGTGCTCCCAGATAAACCGCTTCATCGTCAAGGATGCTCCGGAGTTGGAGGGGGTCATGCAGTACGAGAAGCTGGTGGAAGGCCAACCGGACACCCTCGATGCCGTGGACCTCGCCGATGACGATGTGGCGGTCATCCTTTACGCACCCACCTCCTCCAAGGTAGTGAGGGGATGCATGCTCACCCACAGGAACCTCGATTGGAACACCGAGGCCATGGCCAGACAGTGCTCCCTCACCCACGACGACGTCGTCATGGCGGTGTTGCCCTTTTTCGCGGTTTACGGGCAGAGCTGCGTGATGAACTCCGCCGTAAAGGCCGGGGCAAGCCTGGTATTGCAGGAGTCATTCATCCCCGGTGAGGTGCTCAAGGCCCTGCAGCACGAGCAGGTCACCGTGTTCTACGGGGTTCCCACGATGTTCGTTTACATCCTCAACCACCCGCTCATCTACCAATACGACCTGGGATCGGTACGGTTGTGGTTCACGGGTGGGGCTCCTTTCCCGCGCGAGGTCATGGACCGCTGGAACAACGAGCTTGGGTCCAGGATATTCGAGGGTTATGGCCTGACCGAGGCCGCACCCCTGGTAGCCATGCAGCCCCTGGAGGGGCCGTACAAGATCGGCTCCATAGGTATCCCCCCCGAGGGCCTGGAAGTGAAGGTCATCGACGAGGAGGGCAAGGAGCTCGAACGCGGAGAGGTCGGGGAGCTCGTCGTCCGCGGTCCAAACGTGATGAAAGGCTATTACAACAAGCCCGAGGAGACGGAGAATGTCCTCAAGGACGGCTGGCTCTATACGGGAGACATGGTCTACATCGACGAGGACGGCTACATCTTCATCGTCGGTCGCAAGAAGGACCTCATCATCCGCGGCGGGTTCAACATCTACCCCCGGGAGATAGAGGAGGTCCTCGTCTCCCACCCCCTCATCTCCGAGGCGGCCGTGGTGGGGATCCCCAACAAGTACCTCGGCGAGGAAGTAAAGGCTTTCGTCAAGCAGAAGCCGGGTTCTAACCTCACCGAGGAACAGGTACTCGAATACTGCGAGGAGAAGCTCCCGTACTACAAGACGCCCAAGTTCATCGTCTTCGTCAGGTCCTTCAAGAAGGACCCATCGGGGCAGATCCTCAAAGACCTCATAGAGGAAGAGGGCTGAAACATCTTGGGTAGCCGGTAGCCGGGGAAGAAGAGGGCCCGGAATATTGTCGATGTTACGCAAGGGGAGCGGCATCCGCTCCCCTTCGTTTCGGGGTCGTGTCTTCGATCTTCGGTCTGGTTCTTCCGTCTATACGTCGGATGCACGCGTGCCAGGCCTCGAGAAGGTTCGACAAGAGCCATCTGTGTATTCTTCACGAGATCGCCACGTCGCTTCGCTCCTCGCGACAAGCCTTGAGGCGCAGGACACCGTCGCGCCGCAGACTCGCGGACGTTGTATGAGACTCCGGGGGTATTTTTGCTAGCTTCCTTCGTCGACCAGCTGCTGGATTGGCTCATGCCCCTCTTCTCGAACTGGGGTTATCTCATCGTATTCGCGGGCGTATTCCTGGAGAGCATCTTCCTCACCGGCTGGATAGCGCCGGGGACGACCGTCATCCTCATCGGGAGCTTCTTCGCGGCCCAGGGAGAGCTGAACATATGGATGCTCTGGGTGACCAGCGTCGTGGCCGCCCTACTCGGCGATAACGTCGGGTACTTTATCGGCAGGAGGATGGGAAGGGAGGTAGTGGAGAGGTACGACAAGAAACCGAGACTGCGCAGTGGTATGCAGCGGAGCCAACGCTTCTTCTCCCGCTACGGCGGGATCACGGTGCTCTTCGGGCGCATGATATCCGGCGTGGACGCCTTTATCCCCGTCACCGCGGGCATGAACGGCATGCCCCACTGGAAGTACATGGCATACGATATACCGGGGGCCATGCTGTGGTCCGGCGTTTTCTGCGCCCTGGGCTACTTCTTAGGTAACAACTGGCGCACCATCGACAGGGTGATCGACTACTTCGGGTGGGGAATGCTCGGGTTGATCCTGGTAGCCGTTATCGTCTTGCTCCTCGTCAGGCGCAGGAGGAAGAGCAGCGGCATCTAAAAGGGGGTCGTGTCTTCGATCTTCGGTTGTATTGGCAGAGCGAAGACCGAAGACATGGCACCTAAGCTATAACCGAAGATCGAAGACACGACCCCCTCTGGCAAATTTACTTCCCTTCCCGGCTTATGCTAGAATCAACCTTAATTTTTTGGAAGTACTGGCGGTTCGTTAGGGGTAAGCAGAGTCATTTCCGGGAGACATGCCATTGTCAGGAGGTCACATTTTTAACGGGAAGCTTCTGCTGTGCGTCATCATGTTCGCCTTTTGGATAGCGCTTACCGCTACCCTCGCCCTCTATGACCTCGTCCTTGGTGCGATCTGTTCCGCCTTCGTGGCCGCCCTCACCGTCGCCCTGCTGGGACGGGCTCTTGACCCGCGCATCACCCCGATCATCCTGCTCAGGTTTCCCTGGTTCATACTCAGGTTGATATGGGAGATAATCAAGGCCAATTACGACGTGGCGAAGATCATCATCGACCCCAAGCTGCCCATAGACCCCAGGATGGTGAAATACCGCACTTACCTCTCCGGGGACCTGCCCCGCACCGTCTTCTCCGATTCCATAACCCTCACGCCGGGCACGGTAACGGTGGAGCTGGAGGATGACCTGCTGACCGTCCACTGCCTCTGTCCCTATCACGAGGAGGGGTTGGCTGGCCTGGAGGAGCTGGTGGCCTGGCTGTTCGGAGTGAAGAAAGATGGATGATTTCCTCACCGTCATCGCCTTGATCATCAGCCTCAACGCGGTGATCTGCCTCTATCGTGCCGCGGTGGGGCCCACCACCCAGGACAGGGTGCTGGGAGTGAACATCGTGGGCACCAAGACCCTGGTGGTGGTGGTGCTGGTCACCTTCATCCAGGCCGAGAGCTTCTTTTTAGACGTGGCCATCGTCTACGCCCTGCTGCTCTTCGTGGTGACCGTCGCCCTCTCGCGTTACCTCGAAGCGGAGGGTTGGGAGGAGATGAAATAGGATGGCCAAGAACATCGTAGCGGCCGCGTTCTGCTGCATAGGCACCTTTTTCTTCCTGCTGGGGACCACGGGCCTGCTGCGCATGCCGGACATCTTCACCCGCCTGCATCCCTCCACCAAGTGCGATACCCTGGGCGCGTGTTCGGTGATCATCGGCATGGCCGTCTATAGCGGGTGGTCCTGGGATGTGTTCAAACTGGTCCTGATCGCTTGTTTCCTGCTCCTGTCCAGCGCCACCTGTGGGCATGCCATCGGTCGCTCCGCCGTGAGGGGGAACATACAGTACTGGAGGAAGCGGAGAGGGGAGGCGGAAGATGGGCACGGCACTTAACCTCATCTTCATCGTCCTCATGGTGGCCACCGCCCTGTTGGCGGTCTTCGCGCGTGACCTGCTGGCAGCGGTGATCATCTTCTCGGTGTACAGCCTGATCATGGCGCTGATGTGGCAGCGCCTGCAGGCCCCAGACCTGGCCCTCACCGAGGCCGCGGTAGGCGCCGGGGTGACCACGGTACTCTTCGTCGTGGCCATCTTCAAGACCCGCAGGAGGGAGGAGGAGTGAAGAGGATCGTCTCCCTGCTCTTCATGGCGGCCCTGCTGGGCTTGCTCCTCTACGTGGTGGCCTACATGCCGCCCATGGGCGACCCGGAGAATCCCACCAATTCCAGCGACGTCACCACCCGCTATCTGGAGAAGGCGGAGGAGGAGACGTACACCGTGAATGTGATCACCGGCATCATCCTCAACTACAGGGGATACGACACCATGGGGGAGGTGTCGGTCATCTTCTGCGCACTGGCGGCGGTGCTGGCGGTGCTGGGCAGGGAGAAGAGGGGAAAGATCTACGCCTATGCGGACCGCTCCAGGGTGCCGTCCTCGGTCATCGTGAGGACCATGGTCGCGTTCCTGGTGCCCTTCATAGTACTCTTCTCCATCTACACCATCCTGCACGGCGAGCTCTCTCCTGGCGGTGGCTTCCAGGGCGGCGCCATCATCGGCGCCAGCATGATCATCTTCACCACCATCTTCGGCCTCTTTGAATCGTCCGAGCGCATCCCCCAGAAACTGCGATCCCCACTGGAGGGATCGGCGTTCATCACCTTTTTTGTGGTTGGGGTGTTGGGACTGGTGGGTGGGGGTAATTTCCTCACCTACGCCTGGCCGAACATCGCAACGGACCTGCAGCCCGCGGTGGTGCTCTGGCTCACCATCCTGGTGGAGATCGGGATAGGCGTGGGCGGCGCCATGGTCCTCATATCCATCCTCTTCAGCATGATCCGGGAGGAGGAAGAGATTGCGATTGCTCCATAACTACCAGTACGTAGCGGCCATGCTGCTCTTCTGCATCGGCCTCTATACGGTTATCGTGCGCCGCAACATCATCAAAAAACTCATCGGCTTGAACATCATGGAGACGGCGGTGTTCTTCTTCTACATATCGCTAGGCTACATTAACGGCGGCATCGCCCCCATCAGGGTCGGGGGGGCCGATCCCTCCCGCATGGTCAATCCCATACCCCAAGCCTTGATCCTGACGGGCATCGTGGTGGCGGTGAGCGTCACCGCCCTGGCTTTGGCGCTGGTCATCCTGCTCTACCGCCAGTACGGCACCCTGGACGTGGACCGGCTCTTCCGCGACGAGGAAGTGGAGCCGGAGGCGGGCGCGGAGAGGGGGGACACCGCGTAGATGGGAGCCTACCGCCATTTCCCCATCTTCATGATCACCCTGCCGATACTCGGCGCGGTGCTCCTGCCCTTCCTGGGTTACCTGCGCCAGAAGTGGGTGCCCTGGGCGGCGATACTGCCGCTGACCGCCTCGACCGTGCTGGGGGTTCTGCTCATCGGCAGGATACCCGCTGACGGGTACCTCAGTTACCACATGGGAAACTGGGAACCGCCCTGGGGGATAGAGGTGCGCGTCGATTACTTCGGCCTCTTTATGATGCTCACAGTGTGCGGCATCACCCTGCTGGCCCTCGTCTTTTCCCGGCGCCATATCGCCAAAGAGGTCACGGGAGGGCGCCTGACCGCCTACTACGTCCTCTTTTTGCTCATGTCCGGAGCCATGCTAGGCTTCGTGGCCACCGGGGACATCTTCAACCTCTTCGTGTTCATGGAGATCCTCGCGCTCTCCTCCTATGCGCTGGTGGCTATCACCGGCAACCGCAACGCTGTGCGCGCCGCCTTCAAGTACCTGCTCATGGGGGCGCCCTCGTCCATCCTGGTACTGCTGGCGATAGGGTTTTTATACTCGGCTACCGGTTCCCTGAACATGGCGGACCTGGCGGGGCGTATCGCTGATTCGGGCTACAGCGAGGTGCTCATCGCCTCCTTTATCCTCTTCGTCATCGGGTTCGGGGTGAAAGCGGCCCTCTTCCCCCTACACATGTGGCTGCCCGACGCACATTCCATAGCGCCCTCGCCCATCAGCGCCCTGCTATCGGGTTTGCTGGTCGAGGTGAGCGCCTTCGCCATCATAAGGATCACCCTCTCCGTCTTCACCAGTGGCGCGGACAACCTCATCGGCGCGACCCTGGACGCGGTGGGAATATTCGCAGCGGCAGCGGTGCTCTTCGGGGGGATCATGGCCATAATCCAGAAGGACCTCAAGATGATGATCGCCTACTCCTCGGTCAGCCATATCGGTTACATCTTCCTGGGGATAACGACCATGAACGCCGAGGGCCTCACCGGCGCCATGTACCACATGCTCGACCACGGCCTGGCCAAGGCCTGCCTCTTTCTCTGCGCCGGGGCCTTCATCTACGTGAAGGGGTACCGGCGCATCGACGAGCTCAAGGGGGCCTGGAGGCAGATGCCCTGGACCTGCTTCGCCTTCGCCCTGGCCTCGCTCTCCGTCATCGGCATCCCGCCCACGGCGGGGTTCATCAGCAAGTGGTACCTCATCCTGGGGAACATCGAGGCCGGCAATTATCTCTACGTCGTTATCCTGCTCGCAGGCAGCATCCTGGCGGCGGTTTACTGCTTCCGGATCATATATTATATGTTTTTCCAATCCGGCAAGGAGGGGGCCTGGGAGGAGGAATTCCGGGATGCCGCTCCCTCCATGCTCTCGCCCGTGTGGGTCCTTTCCGCGGGCACGCTTCTCTTTGGGATATTCTCATACCTGTTGATACCATCGTTGCTGAAAGCGGCGCAGCACCTTTTGTGACTTAAAAGGGGGTAGTCGATGCCTGAAAAGAGCACTTTCTCGGTATTGCCACTGATAGCGATGCTGCTGCCGTGGGTATCGTTGGTGGTTATCGTAGCTATGCCCAAGAGGTCGCGGCAGCTGCGATTATGGATCTGCTTCCTCGGGTCGTTGGCCACCTTCGGCGTGATCCTGGCCCTCCTGCCCGGCATCCTGGACGGCAACACCTATACCATCAAGCTTGCCAGCGTCGTCGAGGGGTTGGAGATGCGCCTTACCGTGGATACTCTGGGGTATAACTTCGCCCTCATCCTCGCCTTCCTGTGGATGCTGGCGACCCTTTACTCCATCTCATACATCGACCACAAGGAGAACCGCTTCTTCGTCTTCATGGCCCTGTGCGAGTCGTTCATCCTGGGGTGTGCTTTTTCCGCTAACATGTTCACCTACTTCATCTTCTACGAGATGATGACCTTCGGAACCTACCCCCTCATCATCCACGAGGAGACGGCGATGGCGCGCCGGGCCGGATATAAATACCTGGTCTATGCCGTCTCCGCCGGCACGGTGCTCTTCTTCGCCCTCATCGCCAATTATTTCTGGGGAAACGGCATGCTGGGATTCGGTCAGTACGGCTTCCTCAGCCTCGAGTTCGCCAGCCGCGCCGCCCTCATGGCTATCTTCTTCACCTACCTCGCCGGGTTCGGGGTGAAGGCGGCCATCATGCCGCTGCACGGCTGGGTGCCCGATGCCCATCCTGCCGCGCCCTCTCCCGCCAGCGCGCTGCTCTCCGGCGTCATCCTCAAGGCGGGGGCTTTCGGCATCATCCGTGTGTGCTTCAACGTCTTCGGGGTAGATCTCATGCGGGAACTGGACGTGTTCATCGTCATGGCCGTCTTAGCCTGCATCACCATCGTCGTAGCCTCCATCTTTGCCCTTACCCAGGACAACCTCAAACGCCGACTGGCCTATTCCAGCATCGGGCAGGTCTCCTATATCATCCTGGGACTGGCCATGCTCGCCCATGACGGGGCCCTGGGAGGAGTGATGCATCTCACCCACCACGCCCTGATGAAGGGCTGCCTGTTCCTCTGCGCCGGGGTCATCCTGGTGAAAACGGGGAAGAAGAACGTCAGCGAGATGAAGGGGGTGGGGTACAAACTACCCATAACCATGATCTGCTTCTCCGTATGCGCCCTGGCCATGATGGGGACGCCGCCATCCGTGGGTTTCATCACCAAGTGGCTGCTGGGAAACGGCTCACTGGAGGCCGGGCTGCCCGTCTATATATTGATCTTGTTGACCAGTGCGTTGTTGAACGCGGCATATTTCCTGCCCATCATCTACATCGCCTTCTTCCGATGGGAGGGTGACGAAGAGGAGGGGCACGCGGATGGCCACCGGCCTAAGCTGGTATTCGGCAAGGAGGCGGACCACAAACTGGTAGTGCCGGTGGTCATCCTGGCCGCCCTGGCTATCATCGTGGGCGTTTGGGTGACCGTCCCCGGGTTCCCTTATTCCACCGCCAATCCGGCCATCGAGGAGATCTATGGAAGCTCGGTCTCGGGCTACAAATACCTGGACGAAAACGATAACGGCACCTACGACGAAGGAGAGCCGGGCATGGAAGGAGTGACCATCCAACTCGTGCTGGAAGGCGAGGTCGTAGCGACCACGACCACGCATGTGGACGGCAGGTATGTGTTCGAACAGGTGGAGAAGGGGACCTATGAAGTGGAAGAGGTCCTGGAGGAGGGTCTCTCCGCCAGGGGCCCAAAGATCGTCAGGGGGGTGGAGGTCGTATCCGGGGAGGATGTGTTGGTGGAGAAGCCATTCCTCAATCGACCCTGATGCGATGAGGTAGAAGGTTGCACGAGACTGAGGTAGCCATACTGACCTACGCGGTTTTTCCCGCGCTTGCTATCTTGTTGCCGGTACTGGGCGCGGCTTGCGTCGCGGCGGCGGGGGAGAAGCGGGCACGCCTGCGCAACGGGGCCGTGGTGGCCTCCACGGGCGCCACCCTGACGGTGGCTGTCCTAATACTGGTCAAAGTGCTCTCCAGCGGGCCCGTCTATTTCAACCTGGACATCATGCGCATAGGGAACCAGTTCGTCTGCAACCTCGAGGTGGACGCCATCGGGGCGTTCTTCGTGTTCTTCTCCGCGATCCTGTGGTTCGCCGCTTCCCTGCACGCTTTCCGTTACATGGATCACGAAAAAAAGCGCACCCGCTTTTTCTTCTTCATGCTGCTTACCGAGGCCGCCACCCTGGGGGTGTTCATGGTCCAGGACTTCTTCAGTCTCTACCTCTTTTTCGAGGCCATGGGATTGCTCGCCTACGTCCTGGTCATCCACTCCGAGACGCGCGAGGCGCGCTCCGCGGCGACGAAGTATATCTGCATGACCGTAGTGGGAGGCCTGAGCCTCATCGGGGGCATCTTCCTCTACCTGGGCGCCGCGGGCACGGTGGCTTTCAAGCCCCTGGCGGACAGCGCCTGGCTCTCCGGTCCCTTCAATGTGGCCGCCCTCATATGCCTCATCGCCGGTTTCGGGGTGAAGGCGGGCATGGTCCCGCTGCACATCTGGCTGCCCGACGCCCACCCCGCCGCCCCCTCGCCCGCCAGCGCACTGCTTTCCGGGGTGATGATAAAAGCAGGCGCCTACGGCATCTTGAGGACCGCGCTCACCTTCTTCCAACAGCCCCCCGTGGAGGTGGAGGTGGTGAGCGGGGGGCACGCCGCGGAGGGAGCTGCCCACGCAGCGGGCGGACTGGCATTCAACGTACAGACGCTGGGTTTCTCTATCATCATCCTCGCCGTGGCCACCATGTTCGTGGGCATGCTCCTGGCCCTGGTGCAGAACGATATCAAGCGCACCCTGGCCTACTCCAGCGTGAGCCAGATGGGCTACATCCTCTTCGGCGTGGGCTGCATGGCTTTTCTGGGGGCGGAGGGCGCGATGGGGATGGCGGGGAGCCTCTACCATATCATCAACCACGCCTTCTTCAAGGGATGCTTCTTTCTGGCCGCCGGCGCCATCGTCTACTGCGCCCACGAGCTGGACATGTTCAAGCTGGGAGGATTGTGGAGACGTATGCCTGTAACCACCGTATTCTGGTGCATCGCCGCCCTGGGTATCATGGGCATAGCGTTGTTCGGCGGCTTCGTATCCAAGACCCTGCTGCATCATGCCATACTGGAATCCCACCTGATAGCCGAGGAAGCCCGGCAGTCGCTGACCGGCTGGGTGAAGATGATGGAGATGCTGTTCATCGTCACCAGCGGCGGCACCATCGCCTACATCACCAAGACGACTTACTATACCTTCTTCCGCCGCCCGGATGCGGAGCACGCGCACCATCTCGAACATGTAAAGGAGGCGCCGGCCTGGATGCTCGCGGGCACGGGGCTGCTGGCCGCCGGAGTACTGTTCAACGGCCTCTTTCCGGGTGTTTTGCTGAGCAAGCTGATCGGCCCCACGGTGCAGACCGTGCCCGGCTTCGACCCACATGCGGCAGCGCACATATCCGAGGTGCCCATCTTCATCTGGGGAAATCTCAAGGAGATCCTGGTCCCCCTGGCCATCGGGATCACTGTGTTCATCCTGGGCGCCTGGCCGGACCTCCTGCGCAGGAAACGGCGGGGCCCGGGCCTGTTCCATATCAGGTTGCCGCGCTGGCTGGGAGTGGACTACTGGTACGTATGGGGAGCGAAGGGCTCCCTGGCGGCGCTCTTCGCCGGGCAGAAGACCTACGCCCCCATCAAGGCAAGGGCGCTGGCGATACTGAAACAGGGAGCCTCCGGGACGGTGCACGTAACCAGGGACGTGGTGTTTCCGGCCCTTACGGAGCGGCCCTACCAGCGCGTTAGAAATGGTGTAGTCAAGCTGGCAGCAGCTGGCCGAGAAAGGCTTGCGCCCACCATGAAGGAATATCAGGGTGACATCGCAGTGGGTGCCCTGGTCATCGCGGTTTCGCTTACACTCTTTTTGATCATGCGCTTGCTGTGATGCGATAGATTCACGCCAGGGGAGGATGAGATGCATGTAGCGGTTCGTGGCTTGCGGTGCGGATGAGATAGATCGGGAACGGGGATCTAAGATGTTGGCGACGGTGACCAGGGTTATGGCGGAGAGCGGGATCACGAAGGATTTTTTCGCAATCCTGATAGCGGTAGTGGCGGGGCTAGCGGTGTTGTTCTACGCTGCGGGTTCTGACCTATTCGAGTTGAAGCTCTTCAAGTTCGATCCCCATGCCTTTAAGCTCCCTAAAGAGGTCAAGGTCGAGTATTGGTACACGAGGACGGCGAAGAGGTTCGAGTCTTTCCTGGCAGATGGGGGTTGGAGATATGCCAAGGCCAAAAAGCAGGCCAAAGTAAGGGTGAAGAGGGACTGGCGAGGCATGCGCAAGGAGACCCGCAGGGTGATGCCGGAGGCCGTGAAGCGGCTGAACCGCGATATAGCGTTGGGAGCCCTGGCGATAGCCGTCGTCCTGGTGGCCTTGCTCATAATCAGCCTGATATGAGCACGGCGCCGTGGCACTCACCTGGGGCAGACGGAACCCGTAAGAGAGAACAGGGGGAGATGATGAGAAGGACGATTCCTCTTTTGGCGATTGTCATTACCGTGCTATTGTTATTGGGAAGTCTTTCTCCGGCTCTGGCCCAGGAGGAGGGCGATACGGGGGATGGGGGAGGCGGCACCCTGCGTCTCATCGTCATTATCGCAGCCATCTGGCTGATCATCTTAGCGGCCATCATAACGGTGGTCTTGATGACCAGGAGGAAGTCCGGGGAGGAAGAAAGGGAAAGCCGCGAGGGTTAGAGGACCGGCGCTGCCGGAAAGGAAAGGTGGTATTGCATGGAAGAAAGGTTTAGCACAGCATCCCGGTGGCTTACAGCCCTGGCGGTCATCCTGATACCGTTGTCGGTGATAGCTATAGTCTCGGGCGCCTGGGGGGTGAATTACCAGTTCGACACGAACCAGTGGACGAGCTACCTGCTTTTCGCGTCCTGGGTATTGCTGATGCTCTCGGTGATCGCCGGGATATCCAACCTCATCAGCCCACCCGAGCGGGAGCCTGCAAAGATCGCAGCCGCAGCTCTGCCGGCGACCGCAAGCGAGACGGATGAAGATGAAGGAGAGGAAGAGGAGGGACGCGTTCCAGCGCAGAAGGAGAAACCGGCCTTAAACTTCGGTTATGCCTTATTATTGGCACAGGCGTGCACCTTCGCGCTGGGCATGATCCTTTACGTGGCCTACATCTCCTGGATGATCCTGGGGGTGCAACCCTACCCGGTCGGACCAGGTTTCTAAGACCTCCTGGTCATGGGGGAATACCTGCGCCGTTTCTATCGTGAAGAAATGCATGCGGCGGGCCTGGTCTCCTTCTCGGTGGCGATAAAGGAGAGCGACCTCTTCATCTTCGCCGAGCGCGAACTGGCAACCGAAGCCCGTTCCTCCCTGGCCTGCCACCGTGCCGATCTCGAGGAGTTCATAGCCCGCCAGCCCCGTTTCAGGACGTCCTTCAAGCCCTATACCGTTCCTGAAGACTCGCCGCCGGTGGTGAGCCTCATGGCCGAGTCCGCCGCGAGGATGGGCGTGGGGCCCATGGCCGCGGTGGCGGGGGCCATAGCGGAGCTGGTGGGGAAGGACCTCGAGCCCCTATCGCCGGAGATCGTCGTGGAGAACGGGGGGGACATCTATATCCGTTCGGCGCGATCGAGGCGTGTAGGCGTCTTCGCCGGGGAGTCCCCTCTAAGCGACCACCTGGCCCTGGAGATACCACCTACCCCTACGGGAGGGCTGGGGGTATGCACGTCCTCGGCCACGGTGGGGCCCTCCTACAGCGCGGGTGGGGCCGATGCGGCACTGGTGGTGGCGGAGAGCGCCGCCCTGGCGGATGCCGCCGCCAGCGCCTTGGGGAACCGGGTCAAGAGCCCCGCACATATAGAAGAAGCGCTGGCTGCCGTAGCGGTCATCGAGGGCGTCATAGGATGCCTGGTGATCATCGGTGAGCATCTCGGCGTGCAAGGCGACCTGGAGTTGAAGAGGACCTGACTTCACACGCACTTCCCGGCCTTCAGGCTTGTCGGTCCTCAATCCGCACCCGCGAGCAGGGAGGAGACCGTCTCCAGCAGCAGGTCGGGGTCGGCCGGTTTCTCCAGGTAGGCGGCGTAGTCCATGCGCCGGCCGGTCTCCAGCTCGTAGCGCCGGTTGCTCACTTCCTCCCGCACTGATGTGAGGATGATCACCGGTACCTTGGACCAACGCTCGTAGCTGGGATCCCGCAGCATATTGAACACGGCGAAGCCGTCTACGCGGGGCATGAGCAGATCCAGGATGACCAGGTCGGGGCTCTCCAGCTTTATCTTCTCCAGTGCTTCGGCCCCGTCTTTGGCCGTTACGATCTCATACCCTTCGTCTTCGAGGAGTATGGAGACTACCTCCACCACGTCGGGATCGTCGTCGGCGAGCAGGATCTTTCTATCCATCATCTACCTACAGTGTATCTCAAGTAGTTCCCGTTGTATCGTCCATGGCGGGTACGCGTATGACCCGGTCTCCTTCCAGCATCCAGCGGTCCTCCAGGCTGCAGGCAACCCCGATCGGGATGGAGAAGGAGACCCGCGTACCTCTTCCCGTCTCCGGTACCGGGCTTATCGCCTCGATGGTGCCGCGGTGCATGTCGACGATGCGTTTGCAGATCGATAGCCCCAGCCCGGTGCCCTCCGGGGATTCCGGATCGCCCTTGTAGAACTCCTCGAAGACATGGGGCAGGTGGTCCGGCGCGATACCCGTACCTACGTCCTCCACGCTCACCGCAACCGCGTCGTTCTCGGTATGTGCGCGGATGGTTATCCTGCCGCCGCGCGGGGTGTGGCGCACCGAATTGGAGACCAGGTTGAGGATCAACTGTTGCAGGCGGATATCCGAGGCGAATACCTCCGGAAGCGGGCGGCGGATCTCGGTGGTCACCGTGATGCCCTGCGGCGAAGCCAGCTCGTGGGCCATCTCCACCGTGGCTCCCAGGACCTCTTCCCAGGAAACGGTCTTGAGCTCGGATATCACCTGCCCGCTCTCCAGGCGTGAGAGCTCGAGCAGCGAGCTGATGAGCTCCATCATCCCGTCGATACGCTCGATGCTGCGGTGTATGCCCTTGACCATGCGCTCGTCGAGGCTGGCGGCGCTCTTGCGCAGGAGGATCTTCAGGTAGCCCTGCACCGCCACCAGGGGGGACTTGAGGTCATGGGTGACCATGGAGAGGAAACTCAGGAAATGGCGGCGCTCGTCCCTGATGCGGGCGAGGTCGCGCCGGGCTTCCTCCACGTCCCTTTGCAAGCGCTCTTGCGTCTCCGCGCTCTGCAGGATGCTCCCGCCGAGCTCCGCGATGGAATCGAGGAATTCCAGGTCTTCCCGGCCGAAACCCTTGTTCTCCGAGAAGTAGAGGCGCATGACGCCGCGCACCCGGCTCTGGTCGCGAAAGGGAAGGAAGACGATGGAAGCTATGCCTTCGCGCTGCAGCTCCTCTTTATGGGTCACCCGGGGATCGCCGGCCACGTCCCATACGAACAAGGAGTTCCCTTTGAGTACCTGTTTAAGCGCTTCGTCGACGAGGATCTGCTTCTCGTGTAACCGATCCTCGGCGACCCCGCAGCTGACGCGCGGGGCCAGGCTCTTGCCATCGGCCTGTACGGTCAGCAGGGCGCAACCTCTTGCCTCCGTGCCCCGGGCGGTTGCTTCCACTAGAGCCCGTATTATGTTGTCCACCCCGCCCGCCGCGACAACGGAAAGGGCTATCTCGTGGATGATCTTGTGTCGCAAAAGCCCACCTTGCCTAGGGTATCCTGGGTTTTCATAATATTATACATACCCATATCCCATCCGAATAACCATGTTTGTCGAGATCCAGAACCGCGTTTTGGCAACAACACAACACTCGTACCTGGGAACAGGATCTGGTGGACCAAAGGCTACGTGGAATGACGTATGCGGTTTCTCCAGCTGTCCGCCGCGCAACTGCTGCGGGCATGCGGCCGCATGTGGATAAGGCGGTTGTTTCCGGAGCCGCCATGCTGGTGCAATGCCTCAACCCGGTCTGATATATTACAGGAGGATACGGCAACGGCGTATCGTAACCGGTACGACCAGCGGGAGAACCGAGATATGGACCTGGAAGAAGCCCGCTCAAAAGCGGCGAGCCTGCGCGAAGAACTCAATTATCATAACTACCGTTACAACGTCCTCGACGACCCGGCGGTCTCGGACGAGGAATACGACGGCATGATGCGCGAGCTCATGCGCATCGAGGAGGGCTTCCCCGAGCTGGTAACGCCCGATTCCCCCACCCAGAGGGTGGGAGCCCCTCCCGGCGAGGCCTTTCAGCCGGTGCAGCACCGGGTGCGCATGATGAGCCTGGACAACGTCTTCGATTCAGATGACCTCAAGTCGTTTATCCGCCGGGTGGAGAACCAGGTGGGGGAGACCGACTACGTCTGCGAACTGAAGATCGACGGCGCGGGCATAGCCCTCACTTACGAGGATGGGGTGCTGGTGCGGGGCGCCACCCGGGGCGACGGCGCCAGCGGCGAGGACGTCACTACCAACCTCAAGACCATCAAAGCTCTCCCCCTGCGGCTGCTGCATGAGGACGCGGTCCCATACCTGGAGATAAGGGGCGAGGTCTTCATGCCCAAGGCTTCGTTTGAGGAGCTGAACCGCCAGAGGGATGAGTTGGAGCAGCCGCCCTTCGCCAATCCCCGCAACGCGGCGGCAGGCTCCCTGCGCCAGCTCGACCCCCACATCACCGCCTCGCGCAACCTCGATCTCATATGTTACGAGATAGGCTACCTGGAGGGGAGGGGCTTCCGGACCCACAAAGAGGTGCTGGAACAGATCGCCGCCTGGGGTTTCCACGTCAGCGAGCACTGGCGTCCGGCCACTGGAGTGACGGAGATCGTCGACTTCTGCCAGGAATGGATAGCCAGGCGCGATGAGCTCGGGTACGAGGTGGACGGGGCGGTGATCAAGGTCAACGGACTGGACCTGCGGGACAGGCTGGGGGCGACCAGCAAGGCGCCGCGCTGGGCGGTGGCATACAAGTTCCCCGCGGAGGAGAAGACCACCCGCCTGACGGACATCGTGGTCAACGTGGGACGCACGGGCGCCCTCACGCCCACCGCGATCCTGGAGCCGGTGTTTGTGGGAGGCTCCACAGTCTCCCGCGCCACCCTGCATAACGAGGACGAGGTGCGGCGCAAGGGGGTCAAGATAGGCGACATGGTGCTTATACACAAGGCGGGTGACGTCATCCCCGAGGTGATCAAGCCCATCACGGAGCTGAGGGATGGCACGGAAAGGGATTTCGTGATGCCCGTGGAATGCCCTGCCTGTGGAAGCAGGATATACCACCCGGAGGGCGAGGTGGTGGCCAGATGTATCAATGTGGACTGCCCCGCCCGTCTCTTCGAGAGCGCGCTGCACTTCGGGTCGCGCGGTGCCATGGATATCGAAGGCCTGGGGCCCGCGACCATCAGGGAACTCATGGACAAGGAATACGTGCGCACCGTAGAGGATATATACTATCTCCGCGAGGAGCAGCTCTTTTCCCTCACCGGTTTCAAGGACAAGTCCGTTGCCAACATGATGGACTCCATCGCCAAGAGCAAGGAGCAGCCCCTCTCACACCTGCTCTTTGCCCTGGGCATACGTCACGTCGGGTCCCACGTGGCCGAGGTGCTGGCCCGCCGCTTCCGCAGCATGGACCGTCTGGCCGAGGCCGGCGAGGAGGAGCTCCGGGCTATAGCCGAGGTCGGCCCCACTATCGCCGAGAGTGTGAAGGCCTTCTTCTCGGAACCCCGCAACCTCCAGCTCATCCAGCGGCTCAAGGAGGCCGGGGTGAACATGGAGGAGGAGGTGGAGGAGGACCCACGTCGCTTCGAGGGGCTCACCTTCGTCCTCACCGGCAGCTTGGAGTCGATGACCAGGGATGAGGCGCGGCAGGCCATCGAGGAGAGGGGAGGCCGGGTGAGCTCGAGCGTGAGCCGCAAGACGGATTACGTGGTCGCGGGATCCGATCCAGGGAGCAAGTACGACAAAGCCCGCGAGTTGGATGTTAAGATCATCGGGGAGAACGAACTCCTCGCCATGCTGGAGGAGTAGGCGGAAGCGGGCGAAAGGAGAGATATGATAGAGAGGAAAGACGTGGAGTACGTGGCCTGGTTGGCCCGGCTGGAATTGAGTGAGGAGGAAAAGGAGAGGTTCACCCGCCAGCTGGGGCAGGTCCTGGAACACGCCGAGAAGATAAAGTCTCTGGACACGGAGGACGTGGAGCCTACCTCGCATGCCGTCCCACTAAAGAACGTCATGCGCTCAGACGAGGTGCGGCCCTGCCTCTCGCAGGAGGAGGCGCTCTCCAACGCCCCCCGCGTTCAGGACGGCTATTTCGTGGTGCCGAGGATCATCTGAGGAATGTGAGGGAGAAAAATTTGAGCCCCTATATCCTGTTGGCGACGGCCCTGGTCATAATGGGTATAATCGCGTGGCTGTGGCAGTACGGCGAGACGCGGGGAGAGCCCGCGCGACTGTTACTCGCCTGGCTGGCCTTAAGCGCGGTGACCGCGATAATAGCAGCGGCGGGGATGTGGATAGAGGACCCGACGGTGAGCCTTTCCTTCACCGCGGCCGCCCGCACATACTCCATGATCATCGTCTTCCTGCTCTTCATCTTCTCCCGCTCCTTCAGCAGCCCGGCCGATTTCACCCTCTTGTTCTGGTCCGTCCCCTTACAGTTCGGCATGGCCGTGGTCATCCTCAACTGGCAGCACATGTTCAGACTCAGCGGCGATATGTGGATCCTGGACATGGGTAATCCCTTCGCCATCACGACCGTTGCGGTGAGCTGGTTTTATTCCATACTCGCATTGGCCTATGCGGCGATCCTTTACCTGACCCTGCGCCGCGAGGGAAGGGAGAAGGAAAAGGAACGGACGATGATCATGATCGCCGCCATCGCCATACTGCTGGTGGCGAGCGGGATCAGGGGGTCCATCAGCGGTGCGGTCGGCTACGCGATCACCATCGGATACCTGGGCCACCTGGCGGGAGTGCTGCTGCTGGTCTGGGCTTTTCGCGGCCCTATAAAACTGAGACCCGTAGGGAGATAAGAGGTGTGATAAGTGGATCCGCTCTACGACATGAAAGCCTGGGAATTGCGGGGCCTCATAGCTCGCGGGGAGATCAGCGCGGCCGAGGTACTGGGCTCGGTGCTGGCTCGCCTCGATCGGGTCGAGGAAAAGGTACGTTCCTATATCACGCTGACGCGGGAGGATGCCCAGGCGGCTGCGGCCGAATCGGACCGGGTTACGAGCAGGGGCGGGAGCCCGGGTGCGGCAGCCGGTATCCCCATGGCGGTCAAGGATGTCTTCTGCACGCGCGGGGTCCACACCACCTGCGGTTCGCTGATCCTCCAGGACTACGTGCCCGTCTACGATGCCACGGTCCTGGAAAGGCTGCACCGCGAGGGGTTGATCATGGTGGGCAAAGCCAACATGGACGAGTTCGCCATGGGCTCCTCCACCGAGAACTCGGCCTACGGCCCCACCCGCAATCCCTGGGACCTCGGTAAGGTGCCCGGTGGCTCGAGCGGCGGTTCGGCCGCCGCGGTCGCAGCGGGGGAGGCGATATGGGCCCTGGGCTCGGACACGGGCGGCTCCATCCGCCAACCCGCGTCCTTCTGCGGCCTGGTGGGGCTCAAACCCACCTACGGCCTGGTCTCCCGTTACGGGCTGGTGGCCTTCGCCTCGTCCCTTGACCAAGTGGGGCCGATAACCCGCGACGTGAGGGACTGCGCCCTGCTCCTATCCCTCATCGCCGGTCATGACCCGCTTGACTCCACCTCCCTGGAGCTCGAGGTGCCCGATTACCTCGCAGCCACACAAGGGGACATCCGGGGCCTCAGGGTCGGGGTTCCCCGCGAGCTCATGCAGGAAGGCCTGACCCCGGGGGTGAGGGAGGCGGTGGAGAAAAGCATCGATCTCTTCGCGCAGCTGGGAGCGGAGGTGGAGGAGGCCACCTTGCCCAACCTGGATTACGCGCTCTCCGCCTATTACATCATCGCCCCCGCCGAGGCCAGTTCCAACCTTGCCCGCTTCGATGGCGTGCGTTACGGCCTGCGCGTAGGGGGGGCCGAGAACATGATGGATATGTACGGCCGCACCCGCGCCGCGGGCTTCGGGCCCGAGGTGAAAAGACGCATCATGCTGGGAACCTACGCGCTTTCGGCAGGGTACTACGATGCCTACTACGGCCAGGCCCAGAAAGTGAGGACCCTTATCGTGCGGGATTTCCGGGCCGCTTACGAGAGGTTCGACGTGTTGGTGAGTCCGACCTCACCCACCCCGGCCTTCGGGCTGGGGGAAAAGGTGGAGGACCCGCTGGCCATGTACCTCTCCGACGTATGCACCATACCGGTGAACCTGGCGGGCATACCGGCCATCAACATCCCCTGCGGCATGGAGGACGGACTCCCGGTAGGCCTGCAGATCATGGGCAAGGTCTTAGGCGAGGTGACCATCCTGCGCGCCGCACGGGCCATGGAGGAGGCCCTCGATTTCCGGGCGAAGCCCGGAGCGGAGAAGGGGGTGGGACCATGAGCGCATACGAGGCGGTCATAGGCCTGGAGATACACGCGGAGCTCAAGACCCTCTCCAAGATGTTCTGCTCCTGCGACGCCTCCTTCGGCGGGGAGCCCAACTCCAAGACCTGTCCCATTTGCCTCGGGCTTCCCGGGGTGCTGCCGGTGCTCAACCGCAAGGCAGTGGAGCTGGCGACCCGGCTGGCACTGGCGCTGCAGTGCGATATCGCCCCCTACAGCATCTTCCACCGTAAGAACTATTTCTATCCCGATATGCCCAAGAATTTCCAGATATCCCAGTACGACCTCCCGCTCGGGGTGGGGGGCCACCTGGACCTGGAGATGGAGGAAGAAAGAGTGCATGTCGGCATCACCCGCGTGCACCTGGAGGAGGACACCGGCAAGACCGTGCACGTCGGCCAGAGCGGCAGGATCCATGGCTCGGAGTACAGCCTGGAGGACTTCAACCGCGCCGGTGTCCCCTTGCTGGAGATCGTCAGCGAACCCGATATCCGCACTCCCGAACAGGCCCGGACCTTCGTGCAGGAACTGAAGAGTATCATGGAGCACCTGGAGGTGTCGGACTGTAAGATGGAGGAGGGCAGCCTGCGCTGCGACGCCAACATATCCCTGCGCCCGCATGGCTCCTCGCAGTTCGGGGTGAAGGCTGAGGTCAAGAACATGAACTCCTTCCGGGCCATCTACCGCGCGCTGGAATATGAGATCGAGAGGCAGGAGGAGGCGCTCGCACAGGGCGGCGAGGTGGTGCAGGAGACGCGCCACTGGGACGCGGACGCCAACGTGACCACGCCGCTGCGCACCAAGGAATATGCCTACGACTACCGCTATTTCCCCGAGCCGGACCTGGTGCCACTGGAGCTGGACCAGGCCTTTGCAGGCGAGGTCCGCGCCGGGCTGCCCGAGCTGCCGGCGGAGAGGAGGAAGCGCCTGCGAGAGGATCACGGCCTGCCCGAACACGATGCCGGCCTCCTCACCTCCTCGAAAGCCCTGGGCGACTTCTTCGAGGCCGCGGTGGGCGCAGGGGCGAATCCTAAGGCGGCCAGCAACTGGATGATGGGGGAACTTTCCGCTTTCCTCAACGCTCAGAATATCGAGATCGATGAAGTGCGCATCACGCCCGCCCAACTGGCGGCCATGCTCGGCCTCATGGATAAAGGGGTCATCAGCGGCAAGATCGCCAAGTCGGTCTTCGAGGAGATGCTCGCGAGCGGCAAAGACCCGGAGACGATAGTGAAGGAGCGTGGCATCACCCAGATAAGCGACGAGGAGGAGCTGGCCAGGCACACGGAGGAGGCGATAAGGGAAAACCCAGCCAGCGTCGAAGATTACCGCAAGGGCAAGGAAAAAGCCCTGGGGTTCCTGGTCGGACAGGTGATGCGCAAGACCAAGGGCCGGGCAAATCCGCAGCTGGTGAACGATATGCTGCGGCGCAGCCTGGAAGAGGAACCCCGAGAGGGCTGATAGAGTAAGGACGGGAGGTACGCTATGGATGGCGAAGTCGAGAAGACGTGCCCGAGCTGCGGCAAACAGGTGAAGGAGGGAGCTGACTTCTGCACCAACTGCGGGGCCGCAGTGACGGCCGCGGGAGAAGCGGCTGCGGCCGGTGCCGGGCCGGCTGGCGAGGCCACGCAACCACTGCCCCCGACCGAAGCGACAGCCGCGCCGCCTCCGGGACCGCCTACGGCGCCACCGCCGGTGCCTCCCGCCGCTGGAACCGTGGTCGCTGCGGCGCCGGTACCGTGGATCGCTCCAGAGACTCCCCGCAAGAAAAGAGGGGCGGCTTTGGTTATCGGGATCTTCGGCGGCATCCTGGTGGTTGCGGGCATCGTGGTGCTGGTGCTCTGGCTCGCCGTCTGGAAAGACGGTGGTGGTGGTGGAGGATCTGCAAACCCCCAGGCCCTGGCACAACAGTACATGGACTCCCTCGCGGCCGGAGACATCGACGCCTACATGGACTGCTTCGAGGAGGATTTCTTCTTGAACGAGATGCAGAGCAACCCCTTCATGGAGGAACTCGGGCTCACCGAGGAGGACATCAAGGAATACGCGAAGATGGCCTTCGAGATGATGGAAGTAAGATTCGAGGGCGTGAAACTGGAGGTGACGTCGGAGACGAACGACAAGGCCACGGTGGTGACCACCGCGGGGACCTCGAGCATCTCGGTCATAGGCATGGAGCAAGAGCTGGACCTGGCAGCTGATCCGCTGGAGTTCAACATGGTAAAGAAAGACGGCAGGTGGTACCTGACCGAGAACCCGATGGGGGCGACCACGGGAACCGATACGGGATTCGAGGACCTCAACCTGGAGGACTTAAACCTGGAGGATCTCAACCTCGAGGACCTGATCCCCCAGGACCTGAACCTCGAAGACCTCGAGCAGTACCTGCCCGAAGGCATGAACCTCGAGGACCTGGAGAACATGACTCCGCAGGACCTGGAGCAACTGCTCAAGGACCTCGAGCAATTGATGCAGGAACTGCCGCAGGAGAGCAGCACCGGCACCAGCACCTGAGGTGTTTGAAGAACCTCGGGTGAGATACGAGTAAACAGAGAGGCGGGGGCTCGCGCCCCCGCCTCTATTATTTTCGTTACCGATGAGTTGCCCTATTCTTCGGAGACCATTTTCTCGTAGGTGGCGGCATCCATGAGTTCGTCGACCCCGGAGGGGTCCCCGAGCTCCACCTTGACCATCCAGCCGGCCTCGTAGCAGTCCTCGTTGACGATCTCTGGTGCCTCGACCACCTCCTGGTTGGCCTCGACGATGGTCCCGTTCACCGCGCTGTACACGTCGGAGACCGACTTCACGGACTCGATCTCGGCATAGGGCTTGCCCGCCCCTACTTCCGTCCCCACGTCGGGGAGTTCGAGGAAGACGATCTCTCCAAGCTGGTCCTGGGCGTAATAGGTTATCCCCAGGGTGGCGATGTTGCCATCGATCCTGGCCCAGCAGTGCTCTGCATGGTACTTGAGGTCCTCAGGGTACATGTACTTCACCTCCAGGTAGCTCGAACACGACTATGACATAATATCGCAACCGTCCGCGGCGCGCTATACCGGCTTACTTGCGTGCCGGGGCGGCGTGGATGGCGCGGTCGTGGGCCGCCTCCGCCGCCTCCATCACCGCCTCGGCAAGGCTGGGATGGGCGTGTACCGTCTTTCCGAGCTGGTCCGCGGTTACCCCCATCTGGATGGCCAGGGCCAGCTCGTGGATGAGGTCGGAGGCGTGGGCGCTCATGATCTGGCAGCCGATGATCTTGTCCGTCGACGCGTCCACCACCAGCTGGACAAATCCCTGTCCCTTGCCCATGGCCAGGGCCTTGCCCAGGCCGCCGAACATGAACCGCCCGATCCTGGTCTCGATGCCCCGCTCCTCCGCCTTGGCGGGGGTGACGCCGACGCTGGCGATCTCCGGCTCGGTGAAGATGCAGGCGGGGACGACATCGTAGTTCATGCTCGCAGCAAGGCCCATGGCGTTCTCCGCGGCGCAGATGCCCTCGAAGGAGGCCACGTGGGCGAGGAGGATGCCGCCGACCACGTCGCCGATGGCGTAAACGCCGGGCGCCTTGGTCTCCATGTGCTCGTCGACCAGGATCTCGCTGCGCTGCCCCAGTTCCACGCCCGCTTCCTCCAGGCCGAGGCCGGCGGAGTTGAGGGACCTGCCGATGGACACCAGGAGCTTTTCCGCCTCCAGGATATCGCCGGTGGAGAGCTTGGCCTTCACCCCGTTGGGGCTGTATTCCACCATCTCGTCGATGGTGGTCTCGGTGAGGATCTCGATGCCCTTCTTGCTCAGGATCCTTTTCATCTGCTGCGAGACGCGATCGTCCTCGGTGGGGAGGATACGGGGCAGAAGCTCGATCATGGTGACCTTGGTGCCCAGGGCGTTGTAGATGGTGGCGAACTCGGATCCTACCACGCCGCTGCCCACGATGATCATGGACTTAGGTATCTCGGTGAGTACCAGCCCCTCCGTCGAGGTGAGGATGGCCGGCTGGTCGAAGTCGAAGGTGGGGAGCCGTGCCGGCTCCGACCCGGTAGCGATGATGACCTTCTCCGTCTCGATGGTCCTGGAGCCCCCGTCCGCTTCCACCACTACCTCGTTGGGCGAGGCGAGGCGGGCGGTCCCCATCACCAGCTCCACCTTGTTGGCCTTGAGGAGCTGCGCGATGCCGTTGCGCAGCTGCTCGCTTATCTTCTCCTTGCGTTCCACCATGGCTTTGAGGTCGGGTACGGGTTCGCCGACCTTGATGCCGTATTCGTGCGCATCCTTGATGGTCTCCAACGCCTCCGCGCAGGCCAGGAGGGCCTTGGTGGGGATGCAGCCCCAGTTGAGGCAGGTCCCGCCGAGCAGGGTCTTCTCGACCAGGACCACCTCGCCTCCCAACTGGGCCGCCCTTATGGCCGCCACGTAGCCTCCCGGGCCGGCTCCGATAACGACGACCTTGGCTTTCTGCGAATCTGCTGCCATGATCTCCTCCTTCGAACGGTTCTGCGATTGCGCGGGTCTTTCCCTTGATGGCCCGCGGGCTTCCCTGCGCGATGAGCTGATGCCCAGGATATTTTATCATCATGGGGATAGAGCACCAAACCATGGCCAGGAGAAATCCTGGGCTCAAGCGAGGAACGCCATTATTTCCTCCGCGGCTTTCTCCGGGAACTGGACGATAAGACCATGACTGCCTCCCTCGTACTCCACGAGATGGCTGTCGGGGATGGCCTCCGCCAGGATGCGGGAGTTCTGCGGCGGCATGAGTATGTCCTCGGTTCCGGTGATCACCAGCGTGGGGTGGCGCAGGCCTCCCAGGCGGGAATGATCGGACCAGGTTATGGCGGCGTTGCCCTGGGCCATGAAGCACGCAGGAGTCATGGGGGAGATGAAATTAAGCCTCACCGTCTCCTCTGCCAGCTCCGGGTTCTCGTCCATGAACTTCTGCGGATAGAGCAGGGAAGGGAGCGCTCTGGCGGTCTCCTCGTCGCTGAGTCCTTGCCCGGTTGTGAAAAGCGCGCTGAATACCTCGGGGGCTGCGGGGACCGATTCCCGGCCGCCGCAGCTGGTCGACATCAGGATCAATTTCCTTACTCTCTCCGGGTGTTCCAGGGCCAGCTCCTGGGCGATCATGCCACCCATGGAGTGGCCCAGGAGGTGGGCGGATGGCCAGCCCAGGTGGTCCATGAGTCCCAGGGTGTCCTCGACCATGAGGGGGATGGTATAGGGGCCTTCCGCCTGGGTGGTCCTCCCCGCCCCACGGTTGTCGAAGGTGACCACCTGGAACCGCTGCGCCAAGGGCTCCAGGAACGGCGGATACCACCAGTCCGCGTTGGCGATGATGCCCATGATCATGAGCAGCGGTTCCCCCTCGCCGTAAACGCGGTAATGGATGTCTATGCCGTTAATTCGCATGCTGTTTGAGGTCATGTTCATGGCTGTACTCCTTTCCCCCCGAGGCATTGCTATGGAACGCCTGAATCCATCCGAGATAGAGATTTTCCAGAGCGTATTTGTTGGCGTGATGATATCTTAATTCTCCAGCGGACCGGTATTTCCCATATGCACCCTTCGATGCCATTATTCTAACATCTCGCTGACGGTTTCACATGCTAAAACCCCGGCTCCGTCTTCTCCCCTACCCCCCATACAGCCATGCTGCAGCATGGCTTTGCGTAATCGTGGTTTGTAGTGAATAATGATAGCCGTGGCCTGCAGGACGGATGTTCGGCGGGACCTGGAAAGGCGGTTCTAGCAGCGCCGATACGTAAATAGCTGAGACTCGGAGGAGAGAGCGCCGATGGGGATGACCATAGCGGAGAAGATATTCTCCAACCACTGCGGCCGCGAGGTGCGGGCGGGTGAGCTGGTGGTCACCGAGGTGGACTTCATGATGGGTCAGGACGGCACCTCGCCGCTGGCCATCAAGGCCTTCCGTGAGCTGGGTGGGGAGAAGGTCATGGACCCATCCCGTGTGGCATTGGTCATCGACCACAGCTCCCCCAGCCCCCTGGAGGGCGTGTCAAACCTCCACACCATGATGCGCACCTTTGCCGCGGAGCAGGGGGTCGGCATCTACGATGTCGGATGCGGGGTCTGCCACTGCCTCCTCCCGGAGCAGGGACACGTGGCGCCCGGGGACATAGTCATCGGGGCGGACTCCCATACCACCACCTACGGCGCCATCAACGCCTTCTCTACCGGGGTGGGGTCCACCGACCTGGCCGCCGCCATGCTCACCGGCAAACTGTGGTTTAAGGTACCGTCCGCCCTGCGCCTGGAGCTGCGGGGCGAGCTTGCGGTAGGGGTTTATTCCAAGGACGTGGCCCTTTTCCTGGCGGGAAAGATAACCGCGGACGGCGCGACCTACCGGGCGGTGGAATACGGCGGCGAGGTCATCTCCTCGCTCAGCGTGGAGGCACGCTTCACTATCTCAAATATGGCGGTGGAGATGGGGGCCAAGGCCGGGCTCATGGAGGCCGACGCCAAGACCCTGGAGTGGGTATCAGGCCGCGTATCCCGCCCCTTCACCGCAGCGGCCCCCGATGCGGATGCCGCCTACGACGAGGTCAGGGAGTTCGACCTGGACGGTTTGACCCCGCAGGTGGCCGAGCCACACCGCGTGGACAGGGTTCGACCGGTGGAGGAGCTCGAGGGCACCACCATCCAGGAAGCGGTCATCGGTACCTGCACCAACGGTAGATTGGAGGACTTGGAGGTGGTGGTGCGCATACTGGCCGGCAGGAGGGTCAGCCCGGAGGTGCGTCTTATCGTGGCACCCGCCTCCCGCCAGGTACTCGTTGACGGCATGGAGAAAGGGATAGTGCAGAGGCTGATAGAGGCGGGCGCGGTCTTCGTCACACCGGGTTGCGGGCCCTGCGTAGGCACCCATAACGGCGTGCCATCGGATGGAGAGCGGGTCATCTCCACCGCCAACCGCAACTTCAAGGGCCGCATGGGAAACGCCAGCGCGTTC
>CAYHAT010000009.1:0-6736 GCA_964354675.1 uncultured Actinomycetota bacterium
GCATTGCCGCTCACCGTCCCGGCGTGTGCCAGATCGGCGACGTGCAGGCGCGCTACCTGAGGCGCCGGGGGGTGAACGTGCTCCACCCCATGGGCTGGGACGCCTTCGGCCTCCCCGCCGAGAACGCCGCTATCCACTCTGGGGTGCACCCCGCCGCATATACCTGGGACAACATCGCCCTCCTCAAGGAGGGCCTGCAGCGCCTGGGTTATTCCTACGACTGGGACCGCGAGCTGGCCACCTGCGCGCCGGACTACTACAAGTGGACACAGTGGCTCTTCCTCAGGTTCTACGAAAAGGCACTTGCCTATAAAGCCGAGGCCAGGGCTAACTGGTGCCCTTCCTGCCGCACCGTCCTCGCCAACGAGCAGGTGATCAACGGCCACTGCGAACGTTGTGAGACCCTGGTAGTGCAGAAAGCATTGAGCCAGTGGTTCCTCCGCATCACCGATTATGCCGAACGGTTGCTAGCCGACATGGATCAGCTATCCGGCTGGCCGGAGGGCGTACTCACCATGCAGCGCAACTGGATCGGGCGCTCCGAAGGGTGCGAGGTTGTCTTCCACGTCAAGGAGACGGGGCGGGAGATGCCCATCTTCACCACCCGGCCGGACACCCTGTGGGGGGTCACCTTCTTCCTGCTGGCGCCAGAGCATCCCCTGGCCGATGAGCTCACCCGCGGCACCCCTTACGAGAAAGAGCTGCAGGACTTCCGGAAGCGGCTGCGCGGGGTGTCCGACATCGACCGCACTGCCATGGAGGCGGAGAAAGACGGCGTCTTTACAGGGGCTTATGCCTTGGACCCGGTGAACGGGGAGGAGGTGCCCATCTGGACCGCCAACTTCGTGCTCATGGAGTACGGCACTGGGGCGGTGATGGCGGTACCCGCCCACGACCAGCGCGACTTCGAGTTCGCGCGCAAGTATGGACTTCCTATCCGGGTGGTCATCCAGCCGCCCGGAGAAGAGCTGGACCCCGATGAGATGACCGAGGCCTATGTAGATCCCGGTACCATGGTGAACTCGGCGCAATTCGACGGCACGGATAGCGAGAAGGGTAAGCTCGAGGCGGTGCCCGATTACCTGGAAGTGAAGGGGTGGGGGAGCAGGACGGTCAACTACCGCCTGCGCGACTGGCTCATCTCCCGCCAGCGCTACTGGGGCGTACCCATCCCCATCGTCTACTGCGAGAAGTGCGGCACGGTGGCCGTGCCCGATGAAGACCTGCCGGTGCTCCTTCCCGAGGACGTGCAGTTCATCTTCGAGGGACCTTCGCCCCTGGAGCGCTCGGACCAGTTCCGGCATACCACCTGCCCCAGCTGCGGTGGGCCGGCGGAGCGCGAGACGGACACCATGGACACCTTCGTCGACTCCTCCTGGTACTACATCCGTTATGCAAGCCCCAAGGATGGTGAGGAGGCCTTCGACCCGGAAGCGGTACGCTACTGGCTTCCCGTGGACCAGTACATCGGGGGCATAGAGCATGCCATCATGCACCTGCTATACTCCCGCTTCTTTACCAAGGTCTTGAGGGACCTGGGCCTGGTGGATTTCGACGAGCCCTTCACCAACCTCCTCTGCCAGGGGATGGTGGTCATGGGAGGGGCGAAGATGAGCAAGTCCAAGGGAAACGTGATAACCCCGGACCAGTTCTTCGAACTCTACGGTGCGGACTCTCTCCGCCTCTTCATCCTCTTGCTGGGGCCGCCCGAGGCGGACAAGGAGTGGAGCGAATCGGGCATCGACGGCGCCCACCGCTTCCTCCACCGCGTGTGGCGACTGGTGGACAGGTACATGAACATCCTCACCCTCAAGACCCAGCCGGTGCCGGAGGATTCCGAGGTGCCGAGGCGCCTTTCCTTCCTCACCCACTCGACCATCAAGAAAGTGACCGATGACATCGAGCGCTTTGCCTTCAACACCGCCATCGCGGCTATCATGGAGTACACCAACGGGTTGAACAAGGCCATCGAGGAGGCGCCTGATGCCTTTAACACCTTTGAGGGTCACGAGGCTATCCGTAGCCTGGTGCTGTTGCTGGCCCCCTTCGCACCCTTCATCGCCGAGGAGCTCTGGGAGGAAGTGGGCGGAGAGTTCAGCGTTCATCAGCGGCCGTGGCCTGCATTCGACCCGGAGTTGTCCCGCGCCGAGCGCATCACCATGGTGGTGCAGATCAACGGCAAGGTGAGAGACCGCATCGAGGTGGACGCCGGCATCGCCCGGGAGGAGATGGAGAAGGTGGCCCTGGGCTCGGCCCGCATCCTGATGCTTCTAGAGGGCAAGGACATCGCCAAAGTCATCGTGGTCCCCGGCAAGCTCGTGAACGTAGTCATCCGCTGATCGCCGACCATCGAGGGTCCGCGTCTCCAAGCCATGGTTACAAAGACCTGAAGCCCGCACATATAGCAGCCCGCTGATCGACTGCCGTTATACACATGCGGTTAATCCACCGCGACTCGAACCCAAGGAAGATGCTGGAAAGATTCTCCGCATTTCTGGACAGGCTGTCAGGCCTCCCATACTGGCAGATAGCCCTCCTCGTCATCCTCGTAAGCGGTTTGGCGGCGGGCGGGTACCTCATCCTGCGTCCCCCGTCCCGTCCCGTGGGTGATTTCCAGGCCGTGGATGAGGCTGCTGCGGGGGACCAGGCAGCGCGAGAGCCGCACGAACTGACCGTGTATGTGGCGGGGGCGGTGAACCACCCCGGCGTGGTCCTTCTCGAGGAAGGCGACCGGGTGATCGATGCTATCGAGGCGGTGGGTGGGCCCCTACCCGAGGCTGACCTGGAGGTGCTAAACCTCGCCCAGGCGGTGCAGGATGGCCAGAAGATAGCGGTCCCCGTAAAGGGCCCCGGTAACGACCCAGCCGTTCCTGATGCGGGGTACGGGGCGGACAAGATCAACCTGAACACCGCAGACCAGAGTGAACTGGAGGAACTCCCCGGCATCGGGCCCACGCTCGCCGAGCGCATCATAGCCTACCGTGAGAAAAAGGGCGGCTTCAGCAGCGCGGATGAACTGAAGCAGGTCTCGGGCATCGGGGATAAGAAGTTCGAGGAGATCCGCGACCTGGTGGAGATCTGACACTGGAGATATTCGCCCATGAAGGACCTGCTCTACCGCGGCCGCCTGCTCATATATTCATGCATGGCCGCCCTGGGCGGTGTGGTGGGAAGCAACGGAAAGGCCTCCGCATGGTGGGTGTTCGTCCCCGCAGCCGTCATCGCGTTGTTCACGTTCACGGTACGCAGGCATGGCTGGAAGGCGGCTTGGTCGGCCGCTTGCCTGATCTTCCTCTTTGCCGGCCTCTATCTGGGCCACTCCCGTTTCGCGAGCTGGCGGGGCAGGGGAGGGCCGGCGGGCGAGGTCTTTCTGGTGGGTGAAGTGGGGGTGGGATGCCGGGGAGAGCAGGGAGACATCGTCGATACCTTCAAGGTAACGCAGGTTGTGAGCGGGTCGGCGGCCCGGGTGGGGGACTGCTACCTCATGCGCAACCGCGATGAGGGAGCCCCTTTGCCCCGCTGGGGCGATACGTTGCAGGTGAAGGGCCCGCTCTACCTCTTCGAGAGGGAAGGCGGGGGAGTGGGAGGCAGCCTCGTCGCGGACGAGATAGGAGTGGTGGCGCATACCGGCGATCCCCTGCTGCGGCTGGCCCTCTCTTACCGCGGCGTGCTGCGAGGGCAGGTGGAAGGGAGATCGGACTCCGCCGCGGCCGGCCTGATCGAGGGGATGGTACTCGGCGATTACCGGGAGCTGAGCGCACGGGATCTCAAGGCCTTCAGGCTCACGGGCCTCATCCACCTCTGCGCCGCCTCGGGGCTGAACCTGGCCATCCTGGCGGGATTCATCGTCTGGCTGGGGCGCAGGGCCCGCCTTTCCCACCGCACGATCCTGGCCTTGCAGGTCCCCATCCTTATCATCTACGCCCTGGCGGTTGGTCTTTCCGTTCCCATATTAAGGGCTACGGTGGTGGTGTTGTTGGCGGCGGCGGCCTTTTTCCTGGGCAGGGACTTCGACCTCCTGCCGGCCATGGGGATGGCGGTGTTTTACCTTCTATGGAGCGACCCCGGGGCGTCTGCCGGGGTCAGCTTCCAGCTATGTTTCGCCGCTGCCCTGGGTATGGTCCTTCTCTACCGGCCGCTGAGTGTGTTGATGGGGGCGGGTGGCTCGCTAGTGCTGGGGCTGCTGGCGGCCACGCTGGCTGCCCAGTTGGCGGTGGGGCCCATCCTCCTCTATCATTTCGGCGAGGTATCCGTTCTCGCTACGCTCAGCAACCTCCTGGTGCTGCCCTTGGTGCCCGCGGTCATGGCCCTGGCCATGCTTTCCTCCCTCCTGGGGGCGGCAGGCCTGCCACTGGCCGGATCACTGATGCGAGCGGCGGGATTCCTCGCCCAGGGAATCCTGGTAGTGGCGCGCACCCTGGCTACACCGAGCTGGGCAGTCCTGCGCATCTTCCCCTTACCGCATGTCTGGATCGCGCTATATTATCCGGCCCTGGCCACCGCCCTTCTAGCTGGGGGGAGGTGGAGGCATATGGGACGGGCGATACTCTCTCTACTACTGGCGGCCGCGCTCTTGTTCGGGATGGTGCTGCCCGCCGGGCCGCTGGGCGCGGATGGGGGGATGCGTATCACCTTTATCGACGTGGGCCAGGGAGACGCCGCCCTCTTGCAGGCTCCTTCGGGGGTCACGGTGCTGGTGGATGGGGGGATGGAGGAGAGGGTACTGGCCACGGACCTGCGTTCGCGCGGGTTGCGCTTCATAGACGCCGTGGTGGTCAGCCACCCCCAGGCAGACCACATCGGGGGCCTGGAGGGTGCGCTGGAGAACTGCGAGGTGGGGATGTTGGTCCATCCCGCGACGGAGAGCACCGGGCAAGCCGGCAGGTTCCTGGCCCGGGCGGAGGAGATGGGGGTGGAAGTGAGGACCATGCGGGCGGGCGATTCCCTGACCTTGGGTGAGATCAGGCTGACCGCCTGCGGGCCGCCGCAGGTGGTGCCGGATGAGGCTTCCATCAATGAATACGCGCTGGTGCTGCGCGCCGAGGGCCCCGGCTTCTCCATGCTCCTCACGGGGGATGTGGAGGAGGAGGGGGAGGCCATGCTCATGGACAGCGCAAGAGACCTGGGATGCGACATCCTCAAAGTTCCCCACCATGGCGGGTTCTGCGAGTCAAACGAGGATTTTTTCGCCCGCGTTGATCCGGAGATAGCCGTGATCAGCGTGGGAGAGGACAACCCCTACGGCCATCCCTCGCGGGCAACCGTGGAAGCCCTTGAGCGCAGGGGCTGCAGCGTCTACCGGACGGACAAGTGCGGTGATATAGTAGTCCGTGTGGTGGAGGGCGGCTACCGGGTCGAATGTGAAAGACTTTGAGTCCCACCCTTGTTTTCCGCAGGAGGAATCTCGATGAACCCACCCGCTAAAGGCGCAGTCTACTTGATCTACGGGAACCACCGGCTCCTGGTGGAGGACGAGTTGAAGAAGGTGCAGGCGAAGATCGCCGAGAAGGGCGATGTTGATTTCAACCTGGACGTCTTCGAGGCGGGGTCGGAGCCCTTCGAGGATGCCTTGCAGGCCGCGGATACTCTCCCTTTCGGTTCCGAAAAGAGGTATGTGATCGTCAAGGAAGCGCAGAAGCTGACCGCGGCGGAGGTGAAACACCTGGTGCGCTACCTGGAGGACCCGGCCGAGAGCTCCCTGCTCGTCCTCGCGGCCGTGGACCTCAAGCCTACCTCGTCCCTGGTCAAGGCGGTGGAGAAGGGGGGCAGGGTAAAGGAGGTCGCCAAGCGCAGAGACCAGATACCGGGGTGGATACGCAGCCGTTTCAAAGAGAGGGGCCTGCAGGTCTCGGGCAAGGCCATCTCTTACCTGCAGGAAGCCCTGGGAGATGACCTCATGGCCATCGAGGGGGCGGTAGAGAAGATAAGCCTCTACCATGAGGGCGGGGAGGCGGTGGAGCTGGACGAGGTGGTGCTCCTGGTCATGCCGTCGGCGGAGAAGTCCATATTCGAACTGGTGGACCGGGTATCCCTGGGCGATGCCGATCAGGCCCTCAAGCTTCTGCGGCGCCTCCTGCAGCAGGGAGAGAGGCCGACTTACATCCTGAGCGCCCTGGCCCGGCGCTTCCGCATGCTGCTGCTGTACAGGGCGCTGCGTGAAGATGGCCGTCAGGAGGCGGACATCGTCGACTACTTGAAGCTGCCGAAGAACCAGGCCTGGATGGTGAGCAGGAAGTTCAAGCCGCAGGCAGTGAAGTTGAACGAGGAGAGGTTGGGGCAGGCATTGTCGCTGCTGGTGAAGATAGATGCAGGTATAAAGACAGGCGAAATGGACGAGGAGTTCGCATTGGAGCTCGCGGTGTCCGGCCTGGCGGCCCTGGCTGCCGGGAAGATCCCCCATGGTGTGTCGTCTCCCTGAACATCCCAGAGAAGAACACGACGCAGAAGAAACACTTGCGCTATTAGCATATTTATGCAATACTTTGCATATTATGCAATACAGGGAGTGAGGAGTCACTATGAGAGCCGGTATAATCGGAGCTTCCGGATACACGGGGGCGGAATTACTGCGCATCCTGGACAGCCACCCCGAAGTGGAAGTCACCTATGTCACGGCCCATACCTATGCGGGGCAGAAAGTCACCGACCTTTATCCACACCTGCATAAGTACGCGGGGATAGAGTTCCGCGTCTTCGACCCCGATGAGGCCCTCTCAGAGGCAGCCTTCCATTTCAT
>CAYHAT010000009.1:6746-25777 GCA_964354675.1 uncultured Actinomycetota bacterium
CATCGCGCTGCCGCACGGGGAGGCCATGAGAGTCGTGCCCCACTTGCTGGAAGGCGGTGCCAGTATAGCCGACCTCTCCGCCGACTACCGCCTCTCCAGCCCGGAGGTCTACAAGCGGTGGTACGGCCTGGAGCATACCTCGGCCCAACTGCTCACCGAGGCGGTATACGGCCTCCCGGAGATAAACGGCGCCCTTATCGCCGAAGCCAGGCTGGTCGCAGTGCCGGGATGCTATCCCACGGCATCTCTCCTGGCCCTGGCGCCCTTGGCCAAGGCAGGCCTCCCGGGGATCGACGGAGCTATTGTGGACGCAAAATCGGGTATATCGGGGGCGGGCAGGTCCCTGTCGCTGGCCGCCCATTTCGCACAGGCGGACGGGAGCGTCAGACCCTACAGCGTAGGGATGCATCGCCACACCCCGGAGATGGAGGAGGTGCTGTCCTCGCTGTCCGGAGGGGAGAAGGAAGTCATCTTCACCCCCCACCTGGTACCCATGAGCCGGGGTATCCTGGCCACATGCTACGTACGGGTCGGAGCGGATGCCTCGGCTGCCGAGATCGCAGGACTGTACGAGGCTTTCTACGCGGACTGCCCCTTCGTCGTTCTGCTGGGCGACGGGAGCTTCCCGGAGACCAAGGCGGTGGCCGGCAGCAACTACTGCCATATCGGCTGGCACCTTGACGAGGCCAGGGGAGTGGTGACGGTAGCCGCGGCCATCGACAACCTGGTGAAGGGGGCCTCCGGCCAGGCGGTGCAGTGCATGAACCTCATGCAGGGCTGGAGCGAGGATACCGGGCTGGGAGCCCTGGGCATTTTTCCTTAAAGAAAGGAACGGATAAGATGACCACGAAAGGAGAGAAAGCCCGCGGCGGAGTGTGCGCGCCCCAGGGTTTCAAGGCGGGCGCCGCGGCATGTGGACTGAAGGCCAGTGGGTACCTGGATCTCTGCGTGCTCACGTCGGAGACGAGGTGCGCCGCGGCCGCTACTTTCACCACCAATGCCTTTCATTCCGCCCCGGTGACGGTGACTATGAAACATCTGGAGAAGGACGGCTACCTGCAGGCGGCGGTGATCAACGCAGGCAATGCCAATGCCTGGACGGGCGAGCGGGGCGAAGGGGACGCGCAGGCCATGGCCGCTCTGACCGCACAACAAACGGGTATGCATGCCCGGGACGTGGCCGTAGCCTCTACGGGGGTGATCGGCCACTACCTGGATATGGAGAAGGTCAGGGATGGGATAACCCAGGCCACCTCACGCCTGGACCGGGCAGGCGGCGCCGACGCAGCCCGGGCCATCATGACCACCGATACTTTTTCCAAGGAAATGGCCTGGGAATACGGGGGTTTCAGCGTAGGTGGCATGGCCAAGGGCGCGGGGATGATCAAGCCGGACATGGCCACCATGCTCGCCTTTATCACCACCGACGCAGAGGTCGATCCGGCGCCATTGAGCCGGGCGCTGCGTTCCGCCGTCGATCGTACCTTCAACCTCATCACCATCGACGGCTGCACCAGCACCAACGATATGGTCCTGGTCCTTGCAAACGGGGTATCAGGTGTAAAGCTGAGCGCGGAGGAGATGGAAGGGCCTCTCCACGAGGCCTGTTCCGCCCTGGCCAGGGTTATCGTGGAGGACGGCGAGGGCGCCACACGTTTCATCACCGTGCGTATCCACGAGGCGGCGGATGTAGCAGAGGCCAAGCATGCCGCTATGACGATCGCGGAGTCAGCTCTTGTGAAGACGGCTTTCTTCGGCGGCGACCCCAACTGGGGAAGAGTGGTCCAGGCGTTGGGACAGGCGGTCAAGGATGTCGACCCCGAGAGAGTGAGTATCCGGATCGGCGGCATAACCGCCGCTGAAGCCGGCAAGCCCACGGAGGCCGACATCGCAGAGCTCGAGGCCGCGGTGGCAGGAAAAAAGATAACCCTCGACGTCGTGCTCGGAAGGGGAGACGCGGACATCGAGGTCTGGACCTGCGATTATAGTTACGACTACGTGAAGATAAACGCCGAATACCACACGTAGATGGGATTCATCAACCGACGCCGGAGAGACTATAGCGCGAAAGCGCGAAGTTTATGCCGAGCGAAGTGAGGTGACGCCCGGAGGGCGGTGGCACGCGTACGTTCGCTATATGGATGATGACCTGCCGGGGAATTAGAAGGGAAAACGTGGCATGAAAAAAGCACAGGAAAAGGCGAGGGTGCTCATAGAAGCCCTTCCTTATATCAAGGAGTATTACGGCAAGACGGTGGTGGTCAAGTTCGGCGGCAACGCCATGGAGAACGACGAGCTCAAAGAGATGTTCGCCTCGGACATCGTGCTCATGCGCTACGTGGGCATGAACCCGGTCATCGTGCATGGCGGAGGGCCGCAGGTCACCCATTATATGGAGCGCCTCTCCCTCGAGGTGCGTTTCGTCGACGGCCACCGCGTTACCGACGCCGCCACCATGGAGGTGGCCAAGATGGTTCTGGTGGGCAAGGTGAACAAGGAGATCGTATCCCTCATCAACGGGCACGGCACCCTGGCCGTGGGGCTGTCGGGGGAGGACGGCAACCTGCTCAGGGCGCGCAAGAGGACCCACTTCGTCGATGGCGACGAGGTGGACCTCGGTTTCGTGGGAGAGGTGGACAGGGTGAACCCCGGGATACTCAACAACCTCATCCGGGACGAGTTCATCCCCGTGGTGGCTAGCATCGGGGTGGATGGCGCGGGTCAGAGCTACAACATCAACGCCGACCTGGTGGCGGGGGCGCTGGCCGAAGCCCTGCAAGCGGACAAGCTCATCTACCTCACCGATGTGGACGGCATATACCGCGACTTCGAGGACAAGTCCAGCCTTATCCCCGAGTTGGGCGTGGCCGAAGGCGAGGACCTCATCAGGGAGGGCGGGCTGAGCAGCGGCATGCTCCCCAAGATGCAGAGCTGCATGGAAGCGCTGAGATCGGGGGTGAGGAGGGCACATATCATCAACGGCACCATCAACCACGCCCTCCTCCTGGAGTTGTACACGGACGCGGGCATCGGTACCATGTTGCAGGCGTGAAAATTGGGTCGGCATACCTGCCGTCGCGATAACGGATAGAAGACGAGGGAGGAAGACATGGACTACAACCTGGAGAAGGCAAAGAGCCAGGAGGAACAATACCTGGTGGCCAACTACAGCCGTCTGCCGGTGCTCTTCGAGCACGGCCACGGAACGCGCCTGTGGGACGACACCGGAAAGGAGTACGTGGATTTCGTCTCCGGGCTCGGGGCCTGCGTCGCCGGCCACTGCCATGCCGAGATGATCGCAGCCGTAGCTCGCCAGGTGTCGCAGCTCGTCCATGTCACCAACCTCTACTACACCCAGCCCCAGGGCGAGCTGGCCGAGATGCTGGCGAGATACACCTTTGCGGACAAGGCTTTCTTCTGCAACAGCGGCACCGAGGCCAACGAGGCGGCCATCAAGCTGTCGCGTAAATACATGCGGGATGTGAAGGGAGAGGACAGGTTTAAAGTCGTGTCGGCCCTCAAGTCGTTCCACGGCCGCACCTACGGCTCGCTGGCGGCTACGGGTCAGCCGGACAAGGCCGAGCCTTTCTGCCCCATGCCCTCCGGTTTTGCCCATATCCCATTCAATGACTTAGCGGCGCTGGAAGAAGCGGTCGACGAGGCAACCTGCGCGGTGCTCCTCGAGCCCATCCAAGGCGAGGGCGGCGTCTACGTTGCGGAGCCTTCCTATCTGAAGGGAGCGCGCGAGGTCTGCCGTCGCAACGGCGCCCTGTTCATACTGGACGAGGTCCAGACGGGGATGGGCCGGACGGGCGCCCTTTTCGCACACGAGCATTACGGGATAACCCCCGACGTGATGACCGTGGCCAAGGGACTGGCCGGCGGCCTGCCCATCGGCGCCCTACTCGCTACCGCGGAGGTGGCAAGGGGATTCATGCCCGGTGACCATGGCAGCACCTTCGGGGGCAACCCGGTGGTCTGCGCGGCGGCCCTGGCGGTGATGACGGTGCTGCAGGAGGAGCAGCTGGTGGAGAACGCGGCCCGGGTGGGCGGCTATTTCCGGGAAAAGCTCCTGATACTGCAGAAGAGTACCGGAGCTATCTCGGAGGTGAGGGGGATGGGCCTCATGCTGGCCGCCGAACTCGTGGAGGACAAGGCCAAGAAGGTCGTGCTCTCCTGCCTCGAGAGGGGATACGTGGTCAACAACATCGGCGACAACATCCTGCGTTTCCTGCCCCCGCTGTCCATCTCCACCCGCGAGGTGGACGGCCTCATCGAGGTCCTGGCCGAGCTCCTCACCTGTGACCGGCAGGGTGAGGTCGCCGGGGAGGTGTAGATAGATATGGCGGATATAAAGGGCAGGGATCTTATAAGCGTATCGGACCTGAACGCCGACGAGTTGGTCAGGGTGCTGGACGCTGCTGACGCGTTCAAGCAAGCCCTAAAAGCGGAGAAGGTGCGGCAGAGCCTCGCCGGAAAGATCGTCGCTCTCATCTTCCAGAAGCCTTCCACCCGCACCAGGGTCTCCTTCGAGGCCGCCGTCTATCACCTTGGGGGGAGCCCCATCACCTTAAACGCCTCCGAGCTGCAACTCGGGCGCGGGGAGACCATAGGGGATACCGGGAGAGTGCTCTCGCGCTACGTCCAGGCCATCACCCTGCGCACCTTCGGCCACGCTGAGGTGGAGGAGTTGGCACAGGCCGCGAACGTGCCGGTGATCAACGCCCTCACCGACCTGGAGCACCCCTGCCAGGTCCTGGCCGACCTCATGACGGTTCGGGAACGCATGGGAGGGCTCTCCGGCCTGCACCTGGCCTACGTGGGCGACGGCAACAATGTTACCAATTCCCTGGCCCTCGGCTGCGCGTTGGCGGGAATGCGCTTTTCAGTCGGCTGCCCCGAGGGATATGAACCCGACACCGGGATAATCGGATTCGCGCGTGGCCTGGCGGGTAGCGATGCCATCCGAGTGGTGCACGACCCCCGCGAGGCTGTCGCGGGATCACAGGTGGTATATACGGATGTATGGACCTCCATGGGGCAGAAGGAGGACCACCGGAGAAAGCGCGACCTGGAGCCGTTCCGGCTGGACGGCGACCTGCTCACCGCAGCCGACCCGGAGGCCATCGTCATGCACTGTCTTCCGGCCCATCGCGGAGAAGAGATAACCGACGAGGTCATAGACGGTCCTCGCTCGGTGGTGTGGGAACAGGCGGAGAACAGGATGCACGCCCAGGCGGCGTTGCTCGACCTCCTGGCAGGAGGGTGAGACGGGAGGGGTGCCCGTGGACAAGCGGCGGAGAAGGGATATCATAAGGGAGCTGATCGCATCCCGACCACCCGCCAACCAGAAGGAGCTAGTGGCGCAATTAACGGCGCGGGGGATCGAGGTCGACCAATCCACGGTATCCCGAGACCTGAGGGAGCTTGGGGTGGTGCGCCTGCCCGGGCGGGAAGGCGGGCTGGTCTATGCTTTCGCGGGCGAGCGGAGCGGGCTCGGTGCGGAAGGCGAGCTCCGCCGCGGGGCAAGGGATTTCGTGACCGGCGTAGAGGCCAGTGGGAACCTGGTGATCCTGCGTACGGCACCCGGAAACGCCCAGGCCATGGCGGCCATACTGGATAGGGCTCGCCTGGACGAGGTGGCGGGGACGGTGGCCGGCGACGACACCATATTGGTGGTAGTGCGGGAAGGTCACGAAGTAAAAGACGTAGCGGAATGGTTCGAGGAGATGGCGGGGTAGCCCGCAGATCTGACAGGAAGGTGAGGGTTGGAGGGTCGCGCGGGAGCAAATAGCGAGGGAATATAAGACGACGCCGGCAAAACAACATGGCAGGTGACAGATGTATTGCGGTCGTTGGTCCGTTATATGCGAACCAGGAAATACGAGCTTCATCCGCAGGATAAAACATGAATCAAGGGTTATAAAACGACTGGGAGAGTGATCATGAAGGATACCGTCATACTGGCCTATTCGGGCGGATTGGATACCTCGGTGGCCATCAAGTGGCTGGAGGAGAGATACGGCCTGCAGGTGGTGGCCCTGGCCGCCGATCTGGGGCAGCCGGGGGACATGGAAGCCATCCGGCTCAAGGCGCTGGAGACAGGCGCGGTGGATGCGGTCATCCTGGACCTCAAGAACACCTTCGCCGAGGAATTCGTTTTTCCGGCCTTACAGGCCAACGCCCTCTACGAGGGCAAGTACCCGTTGGCTACTTCCCTGGCCCGGCCACTCATAGCGGCCGTCGTGGTGGAGGAGGCCAAACGCAGGGGCGCCGCGGCTGTAGCCCATGGTTGTACGGGCAAGGGGAACGACCAGGTCCGGTTCGACCTCACCACCATGGCCTTGGGCCCGGAGCTAAAGATAATCGCCCCCTTACGCGAGTGGAGCATGTCGCGGGAGGACGAGATAGCTTATGCCGAGGAACACGGCATCCCGGTGCCGGTGACGGTGGAGAGCCCGTACTCCGTGGATGAGAACCTGTGGGGGAGGAGCTGCGAGGCGGGGGTGCTCGAGGACCCCATGCTGGAGCCGCGCGATGACGCCTACGAGTGGACGGTTGCGCCGGCCCAGGCGCCGGACGAGCCGCTCTACCTGGAGATAACGTTCTCCGGCGGGCGGCCCACTGCCCTTGACGGCGAGGTGATGGGGTTGGTCGAGCTCACCGGCAAGGTCAACGAGTTGGGGGGCAAGCACGGGGTAGGCCGCATAGACATGGTGGAGAACCGCCTGGTGGGGATAAAATCCCGGGAGATATACGAGGCGCCCGCGGCCACCATCCTCATCGAAGCCCATCGGGCCCTGGAGTCCCTCACCCTCACCAGGGAGACCCTGCACTTCAAGCCGATACTGGAGGCGAAATTCGCCGAGCTGGTCTACTTCGGGCTCTGGTACGACCCATTGCGCGCCGCCCTGATGGCGGCTATAGGTTCCACCCAGGAGAAGGTGAGCGGCAGGGTAAGGGTAAAACTGTTCAAGGGGACGTGCACCGTCGTGGGCAGAGAGTCCGAGTATTCGCTCTACGATTATGCGCTGGCAACCTACGACCGCGCCGACGAGTTCAACCACCGCTCCAGCGAGGGCTTTATCGAGTTGTGGGGACTGCCGCTCAAGGTCTGGGGGATCAAGCAGGGCGGCGCGGCCTGACCGCCGTGTCCGGAAGGGAGGAGAGATGAAACTCTGGGGAGGCAGGTTCGAGAAAAAGACCGAGGAGCTCGTGCATGCCTTCAGTTCTTCCCTGTCCTTCGACCGGCGGCTGGCGCCCTACGACCTCGAGGTGAGCGAAGCCCATGCCCTGGCACTGGAAGGATGCGGCGTGCTCTTGCCGGACGAGACGCAACGCATCGTCTCGGCCTTGCGGGAGATGAAAGAAGAGATAGAGCGCGGGACCTTCCCTTTCGCTGACGACGAGGATATCCACACCGCGGTGGAGAGGGTGCTGGTCGAGAGGCTGGGGGATAGCGGCGCCAAGCTGCGGGCCGGGCGCAGCCGCAACGACCAGGTGGCGGCGGACCTCCGGCTCTATCTCATGGACGCTTCCGCGTGCATCAACGAACGGTTGATGGGCCTCATGGCGGCCATCCTGGAGCAGGCGGAGGCGAACCTGGGTGCGGTCATGCCCGGTTTCACCCATCTCCAGCCGGCCCAACCGGTGCTCCTCTCCCATCACCTGCTGGCCTATTTCGAGATGTTCAAAAGAGACCTCGAGAGGTTCTCCGAGGCGCAGCGGCGCTTGGACCACTGCCCCCTGGGAAGTGGCGCTCTGGCCGGGGTGACCTTTCCGCTGGACCGGGAGATGATAGCGGAGACGCTGGGCTTCAGTGCGGTGACCGCGAACTCCATAGACGCCGTGTCCGACCGGGATTTCGTGACCGACCACCTCTACGCGTGCTGCATGACCGCCGTGCACCTCAGCCGGTTGGCGGAGGAGGTCGTCCTGTGGTCCACGCCGCGGTTTGGTTTTATCGCGCTGGACGAGGCCTACACCACCGGTTCTTCCATCATGCCCCAGAAGGCCAACCCAGACGTAATGGAGTTGGTGAGGGGGAAGACGGGCAGGGTGGTCGGGCACCTGGTGGCTGCGATGACCATGCTCAAGGGCCTTCCGCTCGCATACAACCGCGACCTGCAGGAGGACAAAGAAGGCCTCTTCGACACCTCGGACCAGTTGGCCGCCATGCTCGAGGTGACCGCCCGCGCCCTGGCGACCGCGACGTTCGATGCCGGACGCCTGCGAGAGGAGGCAGTGGAGGGGTTCACCAACGCCACCGACCTCGCTGATTACCTGGTGCGTAAAGGGGTGCCTTTCCTGCAGGCGCACACCTCGGCTGGCAGGCTGGTCCGGCTCTGCCTGGACAGGGGTATCGGCCTTGAAGGGCTCCCCCTGGAGGATTTCCGCAAAGTGGAACCCCTGAGCGGCGAGGATATCTACGAGCATCTCTCCCTGGAGGCCTGCGTAAGATCCAGGGACCTCCCGGGCGGCACTGCTCCATCCCGGGTCGAGCAGGCCCTATCCGGGGCACGCAGCTGGCTCGAAGCAGCCAGGCTGCGTTCCTGATGCCGGGAACCATATCCTAACGTACACGTGCCAGGCCTGAGACAAGTTCTGTGAAGGCGAGCATTATATCAAACGCAAGCCTGAACTTGTCCAGGCGCAGGCACCGTCGCGCCGCCCTACGGGCGTCGCTGTCGCTTACGCGGGTGCAGCTAACTTACCTGGGTGCGTAGATGTATACGTGCCAGGCCCCCACATTCGGAAATGTGGTGGCGCAGGCACCGTCGCGCCGCCCTACGGGCGTCGCTGTCGCTTACGCGATGCAGACTGTCGAGCGTTATGCATATCTCCGCAGGGGATATACTAATGGCAGGCGAAGGCTCCCGCACGGCACCATTCGCTCGGTTTAGCGGTCAGCATGGCGGTGAGGGTGGAGATATATCATGAGCGATGTCGATGAACTGGCCGCGGCATTCGAGGCGCTGGCGGAGCTCTCCGAGATAAAGGGCGAGGTGCGCTTCAAGGTCAACGCATATCGCCGCGCCGCTGAGGTGGCCAGATCGCAGGGTGAGGAGCTCCTGCAGCTGGAGGACGTCAAGGAGCTGCGCAAGTATCCGGGGATAGGGGAGGGGATCGCCAAGAAGATCCTCGAGTTCAAGCGCACCGGCAGTATCTCCAAGCTGGAGGAGTTGAAAGAGGAGGTGCCCGTCGAGCTCATCCCCCTCCTCCAGATCCCCAACCTCGGCCCCAAGCGCGCCAAGCTGGTCTACGACGAGCTCGGCGTGCGCACCATCGAGGAGCTGCAAGAGGCGGCGGAGGCGCATAAGCTGGCCGAGCTGTACGGACTGGGCCCCAAGGCGGAGCAGAACATCCTCGAGGGCATAAGACACATGCAGACCACTTCCGGGCGGCTCCTGATCCACCGCGCTCACCGCATCCAGAAGGAGATAGCGGCGCTCATGCTGGAGCGTATACCCGGGCTGGGCATCTCGCCCGCGGGCAGCCTGCGCCGCATGAAGGAGACCATCGGCGATATCGACATCCTGGTAAGCTTTAAGAACGCTGAGGCGGTCATGGATGCCTTCAGCACCCTGCCCCTCGTGGACAAGGTGCTGCTGCGGGGGGACACCAAGAGCTCCATCGTGACCAAGGAGGGCCTGCAGGTGGACCTGCGGGTGGTGTTGCCGCAGGAGTACGGCGCCGCCCTGCAGTATTTTACCGGATCCCAGGCCCACAACGTGCACGTTCGTGAGATCGCCAAGAAGGACGGCAAGAAGATAAACGAATACGGGGTCTTCAGGGTAGAGGACAACCGCCGCCTGGCCGGAAAGACGGAGGAAGAGGTGTACAAGGCCCTGGGCATGGCGTGCCCCCCGCCGGAGATCAGGGAGAACCGCGGGGAGGTGGAGGCCGCCCTCAAAGGAGACCTGCCCGTCCTCGTGGAACACGCAGACATGAGGGGAGACCTGCACGTGCATACCGAGGCCAGCGACGGCATCGCCAGCCTGGTGGAGATGAGAGAAGCAGCGGAGAAGATGGGATACCGCTATCTCGCCATCACCGACCACGCTGCGAACCTGCGGGTGGCGGGAGGCCTGGACACGGACAGACTCCTGAGCCAGGTCGAAGCCATCAGGAAGATGAACGCTGCGGGGGACTCCTCCGTGACCTTGCTCAGCGGGACCGAGCTGAATATCGATAACGACGGCGGCCTGGATTACGACGAGGAGATATTGTCCCTCCTGGACGTGGTCATCGTCTCGGTGCATGGTGGTTTCAAGCAGGAGCGCGAACAGGTGACCCGGCGCATCGTCACGGCCATGCACAACCCCCACGTGAAGGTGGTAGCGCATCCCACCGGTAGGCTGATCGGGCAGCGCCCCCCCTACGATGTGGACCTTCACGCCGTGATGCATGAGGCGGCAGAGACGGGGACCGCCCTGGAGCTAAACGCCTTCCCGGACCGCCTCGACCTCAAGGACGAGCATCTCATGCAGGCCCGCGAAGTGGGCGTGAAGATAGCTATAGGCACCGATGCCCACCGCCGGGAGCACCTGGATTTCATGTTATACGGGGTCTCCACGGCACGGCGGGGTTGGCTGGGAAAAGACGACGTGCTCAACACGCTGGACAAGGAAGAGCTCACGGCATGGCTATGGCGGGACCGCTGCCGGGGATGACTGCCGTGCTATACCGGGGGCGGTAAATGCTCATATAATATGGCTGGAGTCGCTTGATGGATAAACGGCTCTCCGGCCTGGCCCGCAGCCGCACCGGGATGCTATGACCGGGGCTGGAGAAAGAGGGAAGGGGTGGAGAATGGAGATAAGGCGGAACGAGATCATACCCATGGGATATGGCAAATATTACCGTTCAGACAAGATCATCGGCCTGGAGCCCATAGGGGATGACCGCGGGCCCGCGCGCCGCACCTACGTTTACGTAGAAGGCCGCGAGGAGCCGGTGGTAGCCTCCCGCACGGAGGAAGCGATCATCAAGGACCTGGCCATCTCGCAGGAGGAGTTCGAGGCCTCATTGGCCATCGGCATGCTGGAACGTATCATGCACGAAATGGAGAGGGTGGGGCCTATACTACGGCGCAGCATACGTGAGGAGACGGGATTGGACATCGACGACCTCATCGTGCGTGTCAGGCGGGTGCTCTCCCGCGAGGACGAGGGCGAGGAATTCGACCAGGGCTCGTTGTTCATGTCCTGAGCGTCCGACCCCGTCCCCATACAGCACACCGTATAAGACGGAAAAGGAGGTCAAAGTTGAAACTAGATGATATCTACAGGCTGGCCGTGCAGATGGGCATAGAAAAAGACCCCCGTGGCAAGGCGGAGATAAAACGCCTGTTGACCCGCAACAAGGAGAAATACGAGAAACTCCCGGAGAAGGAGAGAGAGTATTTCGATATCGACAGCATGGAGAACCCCTTCCCGGACTCCCGCATCCTGGTAGGCGATCCGCAGATCGAGGTGAGATCGGTCCTGGTGGGCATAGACATGGAGGTCCCAGAGGTGCTTCTGGCCGACCGCCTGCGCGAGAAGGGTGAGGCCGTGGACCTGATCATCAGCCATCACCCCGAGGGACAAGCCCTGGTAAATCTGGACAAGGTCATGGCCCTGCAGGCGGACGAGTGGTATCGACACGGCGTGCCTATCAACGTCGGTGAGGCCCTCATAGGCAAGCGCATGCAGGAGATATACCGCGCCTTCCTGCCGCGCAACCACGAGCGTGCCCTGGACGTGGCGCGCATGCTCGGTATCCCTTTCATGAGTATGCATACCGTGGCGGACAACCAGGTTAACGCCTACCTGACGGATTATTTCACGCGCAAGAAGCCACGCACGGTAGGAGATGTCATCGACTGCCTCCTGGAGATACCAGAGTACCAGGCCGCTGCCCGCACCCAGGCGGGACCGGTGGCCATCGTGGGCGGCAAGGACAACCGGGCGGGCAAGATCATGGTAGACATGACCGGGGGCACGGAAGGCCCACAGGAGATCCTGGAGAAGCTGGCCGATGCCGGCGTGGGGACCATAGTGGCCATGCATTACTCCGAGAAACACAAAGAAGAGGCCGAAAAGCAGAAGATAAACGTGATCATCGCGGGCCATATCGTGTCCGATTCATTGGGCATGAACATCATACTCGACCACCTGGAGGAGAAGGGTGTGCGCATCCTGCCCGTTTCCGGCCTGGTAAGGATATCCCGGGCTCGCAAGAAGCCGGGACGCAACAAGAGCTGAGCCGGGGATAAGACCCTACCAGGATGGTTGCAAGTCTTGCTTGAAAAAGAGGGCTAAATCATTTACAGGTAGATTAACGCATGGCGTCGCAGTTACGAGGTCAGCAAAAAGATGACAAAGCGGAGGACAGGATGAGTGAAGGTTACCAACTGCTGGAGCAGGGGGAACGCCTGTTGGCCGAAAACCGCATCGATGAAGCCATCGAACGCTTCCGCCGCTTCCTCGACGGATTTCCGGATGATATCGAAGGGCAATACCAGTTGGGGATCGCCCTCTATGAGAGAGGGGAGCTCGAGGAGGCATTATTGCGTTTCGAGCGGGTGAGGATGCTCAGCCCCATCGATCCGAGGTCCTACGACGGCATAGCCCTGGTGATGATGGAGAAGGGCGATTTCGAAGGGGCGGTCAACTACTACAATGAGGCCCTGGAGAGGGACCCGGAGAACGTGGACCTGCTGAACGAGCTGGGCATCGCATACCACGAGCTCGGGGACGAGGATACGGCCCTGGCCATCTACGAGCGCGCCATACAACTGGAGCCCAACTTCGGTTACCCATATTACAACAAGGCCAGGTTGCTCGTGTGCAAAGGGCGTTACGACGAGGCCATCGGCAACCTGGAGATCGCCATCAGCCTGTATAAGGGGGAGAGGGAGAAACTGACCGACGTCCTCTTCGAGCTCGCCGGGGTATACGAGGATATGCTGGACGACACCAAAGCGGTGGAGGTCTACAGCGAGATACTCATGCTCGACCTGGATAACCTGGAAGCTCTGGCCAGCCTGGGATCCATCCACCTCGACAACTGCGAGTACGAGAAAGCGGCGGCGTACTTCGATCGGGTCATCAAGCTCGATCCCCAGAACGACGGCGCCTACCTCGAAAAGGGCTACGCGCTGGGTTGTATGGGGGATGTGGAAACGGAACTGGAGTACCTGGAGAGATGCCTCGCCATCAACCCGAACAACAAGTACGCCCTGAGCAACAAGGGCGCGGCTCTCATGGAGCGAGGCATGCTCGCGGAGGCGGAGGGATTCTTCCGGCGTGCCATAGAGGTGGACGAGGAATACTCGTGGCCCTATTACAACCTGGCCTGCCTGTGCGCCCTGCGGGGAGACAAAGAGCCCTGCATAACCTACCTCAAGAGAGCCCTCGAACTGGACCCAGCGCTCAAAGAAGACGCCATGCGCGACATCTGCCTGGAGAAGCTGCGACGCAGCGAGGCCTTCCGCAGGCTGATCGAGTAGGAACTCAACAGGCTTGACGCCAGGCGTGCCAGGCGTTCCACATATCGATATGAATTCTCAGTCAGCCTGTAGGCTACGCGGCCTGGAAAAATGCGGCCAATATCTCATGTAACTCGGCATGCTGTTTGACGCATAGCACAACGGGCCATCTCGATCCACAAGGCATTTCACCGTTTCTTCATCCACGGAGAGCATCATCAATGATCGTTTCCAGCCGTGGTTCTCTTGTCTGGTGGTTGTGCCGGACGCTATGCGAATGGTACTGGTACGAGGAGATCGCAAGCAGTTTTCAAAGAGGCAGATCCCACACACCATGATACGTAAACCCGTAAATGGCCTATCGTGAGATATAAGTAGATATGATCCAGAGGTTTCGGGCTGCGTGGTCACGAGTCGCGGGTTCAGGTGCCCTTGCCCACGGTGATGATGACCTGCGAGCCGGGTACGGCCGTCGCTCCCGCCCCCGGGAACTGGCTGATCACTATCCCTACCTGTGACGGGTCGACGGGACTGTACACGACTTTGTAAGTCAAGCCGGCGGCGGAGAGCGTCTCTTTAGCGGCGGTCTCGGTCATGCCCACTACGCCGGGCACGCTGGACCGCGAGGATTCCCCCTGGCTCACCGTGATGGCCACGGATGACCCGGAGCTTACCGAAGTGCCTGCGAGAGGGGACTGGCCGATGACTGTGCCCTTGCTCGCGGTGCTGGAATATGCATAGTTCACGGCGGGGTTGAGGCCGGCTCCGCGGATCGTGGCCAGGGCTTCCGATTCGTTCATCCCGGTGACCCCCGGCACCTTCACCAGCTGGGCTTGCGTGTTATGTATGTTACACGGAACGGTAGGAGCATCATCACGCCGGAAAGACCTGGTCTCGGTGTGAGGGCAGAAAGGAGTCGCCTTCATCTCACTCTCGGTGCATACGGTAACGGAGACCCACTCCGATTCCTCCTCGTCCTCGCCACCGAACTCCGCCTCGGGGAAGTCGGAGGCGGGTACGTCAGCCAAAGCGAGTTCCATGAACTCCCTCCATATCTGGGCCGGGAAGGTGCCGCCGTAGACGGTGATGCCGTGGACGCTGCGCATGGGTATCCTGCCCTCCGGGTAACCGACCCAAACGGCCGCCGAGAGGTCCGGGGTGTAACCGCAGAACCAGGCGTCTGCGTAATCGTCAGTGGTGCCGGTCTTGCCGGCTTGGGGGCGGTCGATGCGGGCCGCCCGCCCGGTACCGTACCTTACGGCATCCTGGAGGATGGAGTTCACCACCGCGGCCACATCCTCGCGCACCACCTTCTTTCCTTTGGGGTTGTTCTCGAAGATGACGTTGCCTTCGGCGTCGGTCACCCTGGTGACGCAGATGGGCGCATTGTAGGTCCCGTTATTGGCCAGGGTACCGAAGGCGCTCGCCATCTCCAGCGGATTGACCTCGCTGGTCCCCAGGGCGATGGAAGGATAGGGGGGGATGGTGGATGTTATGCCCATGGCCTGGGCCATCTGTGCCACCCTCTGCGGGCCCACGTCCCTGATGATGCGGGCGTAAACGACGTTCACCGAGCGTACGGTAGCGGTATAGACGTTTATCGTCCCGTAGCTCGAGCCCTCGGCGTTGCCCACCTTCCATTTCGTGCCATCCGGGAACTCAAGGGTAGTAGGGGAGGAATCGTAGGACTTGTAGGGGGAGATGCCATTGCTGATGGCCGTGGTGAGCACGAAGGCCTTGAAGGAGGAGCCGGGCTGGCGCCCGCCCTGGGCGGCTATGTTGTACTGCAGCTGGCTGTAGTCCTTCCCTCCCACCATGGCCTTTATCTCTCCGGTGCGGGGATCGACGGCACAGAGAGCAGCGCCGGGGTCGCCGGCCTCGTCCAGGGTGTTGGCTATCGCATCCTCGGCGTATTTCTGCAGACCGGGATCTAACGTGGTATATACCCGCAGGCCGCCACGGAAGATGATATCGTCCGGGGAGAGGTCGCCGAACTTGGCGCGCAAGTCCGGGTCGGCGGCGAAGGTGTTATAGAGATATTTTTTTACGTACTCCACGAAGTAGGGAGCGAGCGGGCTGGGTGCTTCCTCGGGGATTGGCTGCACCGCCACTTCCTTGCCCTTAGCCTCGGCGGCCTGGGACGAGGTGATGAATCCCAGCTCGTCCATCTTGTCCAGGACCACGTTACGTCGTTCCTTAGCGGCCTCGATGTTCAGGTAGGGGGAATAATAATTAGGTATCCTGATCACCGCCGCCAGCAATGCCGCCTCCTCGAGTGCCAACTCGGAAGGCTGTTTGCCGAAGAAGGTCTGGGATGCCGTTTTCACCCCGTAGCAGCCCTGCCCTAAATAGACGTCGTTCAAGTACATCTCCAGGATCTTGTCCTTGGAGTACCTGCGTTCCAATTGATTGGCCAGGCTGGCCTCCTCGACCTTTCTCCAGTAAGTACGCTCTTTGCCGGTCAAGGTGTTCTTGACGTACTGCTGGGTGATGGTGGAGGCGCCCTGTACGACCTGTCCCTGCACCACATTAGTCCAGAAGGCCCTTACGATGGCCTCCCAATCCACGCCGCCATGCTGGTAGAAGCGCTCATCCTCAATGGCGATGACCGCGTTCTGCAGCTCCTGGCATATCTGGTCGAGGCCTACGTTCTCGCGGTTCTGTTCTCCGTGCAGTTCGGTGATGACCGTGCCGTCTGCGGCGATGATCTTGGAGGTCTGGTCCAGTTGGTGTTTTTCCAGGTCCTCCAGGTGGGGGAGGCCTATGCCCAAGTAGAACCAGAAAAAGAAACCGCCGGCCATGACCGCCAGGCAGAGGACCATTATGAATGCTATACGCAAGAATATGCGCATCTATCACCCCGGACTTCGAAGCACCTTATCATATACTACCTAAGATTTTAACTCTTTATTAGACCTCCCTAAAAGGCCGATTTGTTCCCTTAACCTGGAAGTTTCTTCGCCGCCAGCCCATATTTTCCTCTTACAGCAAGGCTTACATCCCAGCCTGGCCTACGTGGTTGAATTCCAGTTAACCACAGGCAGAACAAGCCGGCTATCTAATATCCGGCGTGGCAACATATTAACGCATCTCGGCTTAATTCTTCCAGGTCCCTGCACTACACAAGTGGGCGTGCTTGCTGTATCCTTTTCTCGACATGGAGGAGGTCGTATAAATGGCGCTGGTGAAGGACCTGGAATACCAGATGAAGGTCATCCTCTCGGGCACGGCACAGTGCTTACCCGAGGGAGATCTGCAGGCCAAGGTGGAGAGGTCCATCGAGGAGGACCGCCCCCTGAGGATAAAGCTCGGGGTGGACCCCACCCGGCCCGACTTGCACCTGGGCCATGCCGTGCCCCTGCGCAAGCTGCGGCAGTTCCAGGACCTGGGCCACACCTCCATCCTGCTCATCGGTGACTTCACCGCCCTGGTGGGGGATCCATCGGCGCGGGACATCACCCGCCCCCAGCTCTCGGCCGAAGAGGTGAAGGCCAACGCGCGTACCTACGCCGAGCAGGCCTTCCGCATCCTGGACAAGGAGAAGACCGTCCTCGACTACAACAGCCGCTGGCTGGCGCCCCTCAACTTCGAGGAGCTGCTGCGCCTCACCTCCTATTTCACCGTGGCCCGTCTCCTGGAGCGGGACGATTTCTCACAGCGTTATGGGGGTAACATCTCCATCGGCCTGCACGAGTTCCTCTATCCGGTGATGCAGGCCTACGATTCGGTGGCCCTGGAGGCGGACGTGGAGCTGGGGGGTACCGACCAGATATTCAACCTCCTGGCCGGCAGGGAGCTGCAGCGTGCCCTGGGTCAGGAAAGCCAGAGCGTGCTCACCCTCCCCATCCTGGTGGGGCTGGACGGCGAAAAGAAGATGTCCAAGAGCCTGGGCAACTACGTGGGCTTGACCGACCCGCCCGAGGAGATGTTCGGCAAGCTCATGTCCCTGGCCGACGAGCTCATGCCCGACTACTTCCGGCTGACCACGGCGCTTGAGCCCACCGAGGTGGACACCATCCTGGCAGAGTTGGAGTCGGGCTCCCTGCACCCGGCCAAGGCCAAGAGGCGGTTGGCGGCGGAGGTAGTGGGCCTTTACTGGGGCAGACAGGCAGCCCTGGCGGCCGAGCAGGCTTTCGACCGCGTTCATGTGGAGAGGGAGATGCCGGAGGACATCGTCGAGGTGACTATCGACCCCGGCGAGTTCAAGGAGGGGAGGATATGGCTACCGCGCCTCCTGGTCCTCGCCGGCTTGGCCGCATCAACCAGCGAGGGGAAGCGCCTCGTCTCCCAGGGCGGGGTGAAACTGGGCGACATCGTATCGGAGGATGCGGAGATAGAGCTCAGCATTGAAGAGCTGGACGGGCTCGTGATCCAGAAGGGGAAGCGCCATTTCCGCAGGATAAAAACGTAAAAGGCGCCACAAAACCCCGTTTGACATGCCATTTTTCGAGTGTTATCATGAAGTTTGCGGCAAGGCCGCCGGGTTGATCCCGCTTGATAGAAGGAGGCGGTATTCCGGATACTCAGGAATCTTTGAGAGGCCTTAAGTCTGGACGCCGCTGGAAAAGCGGCCTTTTTGATGCCGCATCATTGACAGAGGGACAACTGAGTGCTACTTTTTAGCATGGTTGAATTCGGTGCTTGAACCGCGTTCTTTGAAAACTAAACAGCGTAACAGAGAGAGAAATGAGCTCCAATCAATTCCGTTCAGATTCACCGCAAGGTGGATCACGGTCAGTATGGAGCCTGGATACACTCCATGCATGTAAGTCCGTAAGGACTGCATTTTCTTTGGAGAGTTTGATCCTGGCTCAGGACGAACGCTGGCGGCGTGCCTAACACATGCAAGTCGAGCGGACCGACCCCGTCTCTTCGGAGACGGGACAGGTTAGCGGCGAACGGGTGAGTAACACGTGGGTAACCTGCCCCGAAGACCGGGATAACTCCGGGAAACCGGTGCTAATACTGGATCCCTTGGCCTCACCGCATGGCGAGATCAAGAAAAGGTTGCTTTGCTTCCGCTTCGGGATGGACCCGCGGCCCATTAGCTTGTTGGTGAGGTAACGGCTCACCAAGGCTACGATGGGTAGCCGGCCTGAGAGGGTGTACGGCCACACTGGGACTGAGATACGGCCCAGACTCCTACGGGAGGCAGCAGTGAGGAATATTGCGCAATGGGCGAAAGCCTGACGCAGCGACGCCGCGTGGACGATGAAGGCCTTCGGGTTGTAAAGTCCTGTCAGGAGGGACGAAGCGGCCTTGTGCCGTGACGGTACCTCGGTAGGAAGCTCCGGCTAACTACGTGCCAGCAGCCGCGGTAAGACGTAGGGGGCAAGCGTTGTCCGGAATCACTGGGCGTAAAGAGCTCGTAGGCGGCCTGTTTAGTCGGGTGTGAAAGCCCTCGGCTCAACCGAGGAATTGCATTCGATACTGGCAGGCTAGAGTCAAGCAGAGGGAAGTGGAATTCCCGGTGTAGCGGTGAAATGCGCAGATATCGGGAAGAACACCGGTGGCGAAGGCGGCTTCCTGGGCTATGACTGACGCTGAGGAGCGAAAG
>CAYHAT010000010.1:0-25358 GCA_964354675.1 uncultured Actinomycetota bacterium
ACTCCTCCTGGACACGGCCCCGCCCCCGCAGATCACGGGGATCCATGTCTCGATATGGGTGGCCGCGGACCGCAATTTTTTCAAGCAGATGGCCGACCTGGTGGAGAAGACGGAGGTCAACGGGATGCAGATCGACGTCAAAGACGAGAGCGGCAGGGTCGCTTACCCCAGCCAGGTGCCGCTGGGTGTGGAGGTGGGAAGCCCACTGGACAAAGGGGGTGTTGACATCGACCGGGTGATGGACAAATGCTGGTACAACGGCATTTACCCCATTGCCCGTATCGTCTGCTTCAAAGACCCGGTCGTCGCCTCCAAGCGCCCCGACCTGGCGGTGCAGAGCACCGGCGGGGGGCGGTGGGGTGACGGGAAATGGCTGGATCCCTACAGCCGGGAGAACTGGGACTACCTGCTGGGGCTGGCGGTGGAGGCGTCGCGTAAGGGCTTCAAGGAGATACAGCTGGACTACGTGCGCTTCCCCTCCGACGGTGACACAACTACTTGCGTGTTCCCCGCTCAGGGCGGGGACACACGTACCAAGTCCGATGTGATCGTGGGTTTTCTGCAATACATGCGCGACGGCTTGAAACCATTGGGCGTGTTGTTGTCAGCGGATGTGTTCGGGCTCACCGCCTCCGGTCAGGGAGATATGGGCATCGGCCAGGACGTGACCGCCATGGGACAATACCTCGACTACATATGCCCCATGGTCTACCCCTCTCACTATAATGCGGGTGAATACAACATCGACAACCCGGAGGCCAATCCACACGATACTGTGTACATGAGCCTGGTGGATTTTCAGAAGAAGCTCGAGGGCACCTCCTGTAAACTGCGGCCATGGCTGCAGGACTTCTCACTCAGCCTCACCTATGGCGTAACGGAAGTGCAGTCCCAGATCCGCGCCTGTTACGAGCTTGGGATCAACGAGTGGCTCCTCTGGGATCCCAACTGTACCTTCACCGAGTCTGCCCTGCAGCCCGCCGAGACCCCGGAGACCACCGAGGAAACCAGCACCTGACCCATGCTCGATAGCCTGCATAGTTAAACCAATGGAAAAGGGCGTATTCAACCGCAAGAGAAACCAGGATTACATCTGGGCGTAGACTGAATAGAAAAACACACGGCCCCGGGTTACGACCGGGTCGCTCGGCGCTTCGTCTGCGCTGCCCCCTGCCCGAGAATCGGGGGTCGGTCCGAAGCGACCTTCGCGAGCAGTAAACGCGTCAGAAGGCTGCGCTCACGAATACCGGCACAGGTCTTACGATTTTGCAACCTGCGAGTGCGGAGCGAGGACCGTTACCCCGATTCTCGGGGGGAGCGAGGACCGTTACCCCGATTCTCGGGGGGAGCGAGACCGTTACCCCGATTCTCGGGGGGAGCGAGACCGTTACCCAGCGGCCCGGGCTCTGCCCCTTAGAACCACCTTCACGCGGTCGATGAGGATGACCGGGATGATCGAACAGGCCAGTATCAGCACCCACCCCGTGACGTCCAGGTATGCGGTGCCGAAGAGGCGCATGAACGGAGGCACCAGTATCACCATGAGTTGCAGGGCCAGCGAGGCGGCTAGGGCGGCCAGCAGGGCTTTGTTGTCGAAGAAGGAGAGCTCCAGAACAGAGAGGTGCTCGGAGCGGGAATTGAAGGCGTGCATGAGCTGTGCCAGAACCAGGGTAGTGAAGGCAACCGTCTGCACCTTAGCGGCATCGCCGGGATAGAGCGAGTAGTAGGAGACGAAGAAGGCGACCAGCGCTCCCAGGGACAGCAGCAGGCCCTGCCAGAAGACCATGATCTGCTTGCGGTAGGAGAGGATGCCTTCTGAAGGATCTCGGGGCGGACGAAACATGATGTCCGGCGCCGGAGTGTCCACGCCCAGGGCCATGGCCGGGAATCCGTCCGTCACTAAGTTCATCCACAGTACCTGCACCGCCCGCAGGGGGGTGACGGAGACCAGGAGCATACCGATGAACATGGTGGAGACCTCGCTTATATTGCATGAGAGCAGAAAATAGATGAACTTCTTCAGGTTGTCGTAGATTATCCGTCCTTCCTCCACCGCCCCTACGATGGTGGCGAAGTTATCATCGGCGAGCACCATATCGGAGGCCTCTTTGCTCACGTCGGTGCCGGCAATGCCCATGGCTACACCGATATCCGCGTTCTTCAGGGCGGGTGCGTCGTTGACTCCGTCGCCGGTCATGGCCACGGTCCTGCCCGTCTCCTTCCAGGCCCGCACTATCTTCACCTTATCAGCGGGCGAGACCCGGGCGTAGACGGCGATGCGCTCGACCCGTTGAGCCAGCTCCTCATCGCTCATGTGCGTGAGCTCGTTGCCGGTGACCATCTCCTTCCCCGGGGTGAGTATAGTGAGCTCCTCCGCAATGGCGCGGGCGGTGGCGGCGTGGTCCCCGGTGATCATCACCACCTCGATGTTGGCCTTACGGCACTTCTCCAAGGCTTCGAACACCTCGGGGCGAGGCGGGTCCATCAAGCCGGTCATGCCCAGGTAGATGAGGTCGTGCTCCAGGCTCTCCGGTTGAAGGTCTCCAGGCAGGTCGGCGAGGGGGCGGCAGGCGAAGGCCATGGTGCGCAGAGCGCGGGACGCCATCCCCTCTGCTTCCGCCGCGAGATGCACGCGCCCCCCGCTCCCCAGGTCTTCGATGCCCAACGGTGTCAGCATGTGGCTGCAGTGGTTGATGACGGCCTCCGGAGCTCCCTTGGTCAGGAGGATATACGGGGCGGAGGAAAACGGGAAGTAAAGGGCATCCGCACCAGTACCTCTTACCGAGTTGATGGTGCTCATCATCTTGCGCTCGCTCTCGAATGGTATCTCCTGCACACGCGGCAGCTCATCCACTGCTTCCATGATGGAGAAACCCAGATCCTCGACCGCGTGCAGGAGGCCGACCTCCGTGCCCTCGCCCAGGAACTCACCCTCCTGAACGCGGGCGTCGTTGCACAGCGCCGCAACGGACAAGAGCGGCAGCACCGCTTCTTTCCATACCTCTCCGTTGTCCCTATCTTCGACGAGGCTGATGGGTGGCTGCTGTGGCAGCAATATCTCCTGCACCTCCATGACGTTGCGGGTGAGGGTGCCCGTCTTGTCGGTGCAGATGACGTCGGCGCAGCCCAGGGTCTCCACCGCTGGCAGGCGCCTGAGCAAGGCGTTCCTGTCGGCCATGCGCCGCACCCCCAGTGCCAGGGCGATGGTCACGATGGCGGGCAAGCCCTCGGGGATGGCGGCCACGGCCAGGCTGACGGAGAACAGCAGCATCTCTGACCACTCCAGCCGGCGCAACACGCCGGCGGTGAAGATGACCGCGCAGATACCCAGGCACAGGAGGGCGATCCTCTTGCCCACCTTCCCCAGCTCCACCTGCAGGGGGGTCCTCTCCTCCTCCGCCTCGCCGATCATCTCCGCGATGCGGCCCAGCTCGGTACGGCTGCCCGTCTCCACCACCAGGGCGGAGCCGCGTCCGTGCACGATGTGCGTACCCGTGAAGACCATGTTCCTGCGGTCTCCTAACGGGAGTTCCCCAGTGGGAAGCGGTGCGATGTTCTTGTCGACGGCGGCGGACTCGCCGGTGAGGGAAGCCTCTTCCGTCCTCAGGCCGAAGGCCCGCAACAGCCGCGCGTCCGCGGGTATGCGGTCGCCGGTCTCGAGGATGATGATGTCACCGGGCACCAGGTCCCGGGAGGGGATCACCTTCTCCTTGCCGTCTCTCAATACGCTGGCAGTGGGGGCGCTCAATCGCTTCAGGCTCTCCAGGGCTCTCTCAGCACGGTATTCCTGGACGAAGCCCAGCACTCCGTTGGCGACCACGATGAGCATTATCACCGCTGCGTCCAGGTATTCCTGAAGGGCTACGCCGGAGATGACCGCTGCCGCGATAAGCACGTAGATCATGAAATCCCGGAACTGGTTCGCCAAGAGCATGATGGGATGAACGCGCTTCTCCTCGCGGATCGCGTTATGGCCGTAATTATGCAGACGGGACGCGGCTTCATCCTCCGCTAGACCCGTCTCAACGGAAGAGCCCAGCCTGCCCGTCGCTTCCTCCGCATCCAGGGCGTGCCAGTGCACGCTCTCCTTGTCTGCCGTCAAGTTTCCGCCTCCCCACTTTGGGGTAACATAAAGAGTGTCCAGGACCGGGGCAACCCGCGGAACCTGCATCTTTGAAATGATACTGCATAGATATTATAATGGCGAATGTCGTGACGGTGGGCCGTCGCAGGTACGCGGCGGCCTCGGAAGGATACAGCAAGAAGCGAGAGATAGCATCGCAGCAGAGTTAAGGAGGTAACGGTATGAAGGTCACATTCAGCATAATCAAGGCTGATGTCGGCGGTTACGTCGGCCATTCCGACGTCCACCCGGCCATGCTGAGCCGTACCCGCGAGTTACTGGCCGAGGCCAAGGAGAAAGGCCTGATCATCGATTACTGCCAGGCCAAGTGCGGGGACGACATCGCCCTGATCATGACCCACGAAAAAGGTCCCGACAACGAGGAGATACACCGTTTCGCCTGGGACACCTTCGAGGATGTCACCGAGGTAGCCAAGGAACTCGGCCAGTACGGGGCGGGCCAGGACCTGCTCACCGACGCCTTTTCCGGCAACCTCAGGGGCATGGGACCCGGTTTCGCGGAGATGGAGATCGAGGAGCGTAAGAGCGAGCCTATCATCTGTTTCCTGGCGGACAAGACCGAGCCGGGTTCCTGGAACTACCCCCTCTACAAGATGTTCGCGGACCCCTTCAATACCGCCGGGCTGGTCATCGACCCCTCCATGCATGACGGTTTCCGCTTCGAAGTACACGACCTCATCGAGGAGAAGAAGGTCATCTTCAGCACCCCCGAGGAGATCTACGACATGCTGGTGTTCATCGGAGCCCCCTCGCGCTACGTCATCAAGCATATCTTCCGCAAGGGCGACAATGACGAGCCGGTGGCCGTAACCTCCACCCAGCGCCTTTTCCTCATGGCCGGTCGCTACGTGGGCAAGGACGACCCGGTGATGGCGGTGCGTTGCCAGAGCGGGCTGCCCGCCGTGGGCGAGGTGGTCGAGCCCTTTGCCTTCCCTTATACCGTGGCCGGCTGGATGCGGGGCAGCCATCACGGCCCGTTCATGCCGGTGGGCACCGATCAGGACACCCCCACACGCTTCGACGGACCGCCACGCGTGGTGGCCCTGGGGTTCCAGCTCAAGGATGGGAAGCTGGTCGGCCCCCGCGACATGTTCGCGGATCCCAGCTACAACAACGCGCGCCAGAAGGCGCTGGATATCGCGGATTACCTGCGCGCGCACGGCCCCTTCGAGCCGCACCGCCTGCCGCTGGACGAGATGGAATACACCACCATGCCCGCGGTGCTGGAGAAGCTGGCCAGCCGCTTCGTACCGCTGGAGGGCGACGAGCGCGACCACTAGGAACAAGCGAAACCTTAACGGAGGGCGCCATCCGGCGCCCTCCGTTTAACATACGAGTAGAACAGTCACCCATTCCTTTGGAGAACCCCATAATAAAGGAAGGGTATAGAGATGATGGAAGATAATCAAGAATTTGGTTGGAGCAACACATATCGCGCCTTTCTATTTGTTGCCTTCCTTATTCCATTCGTAGATATATTCATCCAACTCATGTTAAAGAATTGGGCATGGATGATAGTCTCGATTGTTTTCTCTGTAGTCCTTCTTGGGATGCTATTATTATCTTTCAAAAGGCCGTTCATAAAGCTTACAAATGGGGAATTGGAATTCTATCTTCTTCCAATGCCACCAATCGTTTTCCAAAGAATCAAGTTAAGTGAAATAGAGAGTTTCTCGGTTGAAAAGAGCAAGTTGGTGATAAATCTAATAGATGGCACAACAGCGAGAGCCAACTTATATGCAGTAAAAGCTGCCGATAGGGAACGGATGCTGGAATATCTTATAGGTACAAATCACCAGCTCAGTTGATACTCGCCCTAGCCTGCCCGGGCTTGACTGGGTCGGTCGAAGCGGAGCGTGGAGTGCGTTGTTGAGGGCAGCGAAAAACCTATCCCGCCCCAGGCGTTCCCTATTCTAAACCCCCCGCCCTGATCACCCGGACACAGCGGTTGAGGACGGAAAACCATGGATGACGCCAGCGTTAATGCTGCCACCAGACCGGGGAACTGCGGGGTCGGTCGGAGCGACATCGCGAGCAGTATACTCGAAAGCAGGCCTGCGCTCCGATGTCAGCCCGGGGTTTTCCGCTATTTGCACCCTGCGAGTGCGGAGCGAAGACCGCTACCCCCGGGATCGGGCCTAACTCTGCTCAGGTCCGGATGACCAGGGCCTCTTCGTCCACGCGCAGGATAGCCTCGTAGGGTATGATGTTGGTCTCTCCCGGCCGGTTGTAACGGCGACGCAGCTTGCTCACGAGCTTCCCCATACGTCCCTCGGCGGGCAGCCATTCCGTCCCCACCTGAAGCCCCTCTAGGAAGAGCAGGATACCCTCCTGACGCATGAGCACGTCATCCACGCGGTGCAGGCGGTTACCCTCCTCGTCCGTTATCTGCTTGTTGAGGATGTCCCTGCGGGCATAGATCTTTTCCACGCTCGAGACCACCTCGAACAAGGGGTGGAGTTCGCGGAGAAACAGAGCCTCCGGCTCCAGCGATTCCACCTCCGACCAAGGGAGCAGCAGGACGATATCCTCTGTCGGCCGGGGCAGGATGAGGTCTCCGATACGGTCCGTCCACTGCATATGGACGGCCAGGTCGCTTACCACCGGGGGTTGGGACGACAGGTCGAGGGCCAGGTCCTGGATGTGCCCGACATCCGTGTCCTCGGCGTCCCTCACCTCCCTCTTCAGGAGGGAACTGAGGGAAAATGCGTCTTCCTCCATCAAACGGTCACCTCCTCGTTTAACCGGACGGGAACAAAGTGGATACGATCATGACCAGGGTCAAGAGGGTCAGTATAATGGTTGCCGCCCACATCACCCTGTTCAGCCAAGGTGGATTGACGTAAGAGCCCATGATGTCGCGATCGTTGATAAGGGTCAGCATGCAGAGCAGTATCACCGGCAGCAATATGCCGTTCATGGTCTGCGAGACCACCATCAGGAGGACCAGCGGCATGCCCGGTATCATCACCAGGAGGGCGCTCCCGGCGATGAAGAAGGTGTAGATGAAATAGAAACGGGGCGCTTCCCGGTAGCTGTGGTCTATGCCCGATTCCCACCCGAACGCCTCGCATACCGTATATGCGGTGGAGAGGGGGAGGATGGAACCTGCGAAGAGTGATGCTACCAGCAGGCCGAAACCGAAGAGATAGGATGCGTAGTTGCCGGCTACGGGTGCCAGGGCGGAGGCCGCCTGCTCGGCGGTGGTGATGGTCGTCGCCCCCACATCCGGGTTGTTGTAAAAAGCAGCAGCGCAGCAGATGACGATGAACATGGCCACCATGGTCATGAGCACCGATCCGATCACGGTGTCCACGCGCTCGTACTTGATCTTGGAGGAATCGAGTCCTTTATCCACGATGGCAGCCTGCTGGTAGAACTGCATCCAGGGTGCGATGGTCGTGCCCACGATGGTCACGGTGAGGGCGAGGTAGGCCGTGTTGAACTGCGGGGAGGGAGTGACCAGGGCCTTACCCACCTCACCCCAGTCCGGATGCGCCATGAAGGCGGATATGATGTAGGATATGTAGACCAGCGAAGCGATGAGAAAGATGTTCTCCACCCTCTTGTAGGTGCCCCTGACCACCAGCCACAATATGAGCACTGCCAGGGGTGGTATCGCAATCCAGGGCGGGACACCGAAGAGCTGCATGCTGGCGGCCAGACCCGCGAAGTTGGACAGGGTATTGGCAAAATTGGTCACCAGGAGGGTGAACATGATGAAGGTGGTCAGCCGTAAAGAGAATCTCTCACGGATGAGAGCGGCGAGGCCCTTGCCGGTGACCGTGCCCATACGCACGGTCATCTCCTGGACCAGCGAGAGCAGGATCGCGGTGAAGGTCAGCACCCAGAGGAGCTCGTAGCCGAAGCGGGCGCCGGCCACGGAGTACGTGGCAATGCCGCCGGCGTCGTTGTCCACCATGGCGGTTATCAGGCCAGGCCCGAGGACTGTGAGGAAGATCAGTATCTCCCGGCGGCCCAGCCGTCTCTCTCTGCGGCCTCCCCTGCCGAGCATCGTGCTCCTCCAACGTTTTACTCACTCCTGTTTTCGAAAAGTCCTGCTCAAAGTCCTGGTTGATTATACCACGCGGCCCAGCATCACTTGTGCCGTGAACTCCACCTGGCTTGGGTCTCAGGTAATGGGAAATGGGGTCAGGATTTCGATTCGACCAGGACCTGGTCTCAGGTAATGGGAGTTGGGGTCAGGCCTTGACATTTCGCCCCTTACGGGGCAAAACGCAACGCCAGACCCACACACCCTGCGGGGCAAAGAACGTACGTTGGTCTTATGGAGATGGGGTGGGACAGCCTGTGGGGCAGTCGATGACCCTCTTCTCGGTGACTATCTTGTGGACGTGGTGGTCGTGGTCGGCGCAAGGTACGTGTTCGACCATCTGCAGCTCGAAGGCGATGGCTATAAGCATGCAACGCGGGCTGCATTTCTCGAGGAAACGGTCGTAGTAACCTCCGCCGTATCCCAGCCGTGCGCCGGTGAAATCGAAGGCCACCCCCGGCATGAGCACCACGTCCAGTTCGTTCGGGGGGACGGGCCGCAAGCACTCGGGCTTGGGCTCCATGATGTCGTAGTTACCCAGCTGCAGGTCGTTTTCCAGGTCGAATATACGGCAGGCCTGCATGGCCTTGTGATCCGAGTCGGTGTTCGGTACGCATACTGCCCGCTCCTCATCCAGGGCGCGACGGATCATGGGAATGGTGTCGACCTCGCTGCGGAAGGAGATGAAGAAGAGGATGGACTCGGCTGCGGCAAACTCCGGGATTGACCAGAGGTTCTCGGCGACACGGGCGGAGAGCGATCCCCTCAGCTCTGGATCGATGCTGTCGCGGAGTTCCTGAACCTTCTTGCGCAGCTCTTTCTTCTTTTTATGGATCATGTCAGACTCCCGTGGTCCGGAACCACCTATATAATATATCAGGGTATGGTAAAAGCAAGCCGCGGAGGGGTCCAACCTCACTCGTAGGGAAGGGAACAAGATCATGGCGCGGGTGATAGCGGTCGCCGACACCCACATACCCAAGGTGGGTCCCGCTTTGCCCGATGGGCTTCTGGAGAGGTTCGCGGGAGCCGATCTCATCCTGCATGCCGGGGACCTTATCGAGATGTCGGTCCTGGACGAACTACGCTCGCTGGCGCCGACCAGGGCGGTTGTGGGGAACATGGACCTGCCCGAAGTGAGGTCGCTGCTGCCCGAGAAGACGGTGATCGAAGTGGAGGGGAAGCTTATCGGGCTCATCCACGGCTGGGGGCCGCCCATGGGGGTGGAGAGGAGGGTGTTGTCCCGCCTCCCCGGCGTGGACGTGGCTGTCTTCGGACACACCCACAAGGCGCTGGTGGAAACGAGGAAGGGGATCCTGCTGGTGAACCCCGGCACCCCCAACGACCGCCGGTTCTCGGACCGCCTCTCCTACGCCGTCCTCACCATAGAGAACGGAGAGATCGAGACGGAGATAATCTGGCTGGACTGATCCGTATACCGCCGGTCGCAAACTAGGCAGGAGGGTGGGCAGATCGCCAGGTCGCTATCCTGAGGGGACCTGCTCTCCCCAGGGTTCGTCCTCGGAGAGGTCGAGGCCGCCTATGACGACCCAGCGCGGCTTACCGGCGATATCATCAAAACCGGTTATGTCATACAGGGGATCGTTCTCTCCGCCTTCGTATCTCTGCAGGAAGATCTCCCCCTTCTTGTCCCCGAAGCTGTCCTGCCGGTATTCGGGACTATCGAAGAGCTCTTCGCCTATATAGCGAATCCCACCCGAGAACAGTTCCACCTTGGCTTCCCGACCATCGTTGTAGGTCTCTTGCATCTGGATATCCAGGAACTCCACAGTCCAGTCCGGGGAGTTCCAGATCTCCCGCAAGGCGTCCACCTGCTCCATTCCGATGAACTGGCCGCTGGGGTCCTGGAGCATCTGCGGATTGACCACGGTCAGCCAGAGCTCGAAATCCCGCCCGAGCTCCGGGTTGGGAACCATCACGCCCTCTTCGTTCGCACTCCTCATGAACTCCATGGAGGAGAACCAGGCCTGTACGGCGGTGACGGGAATGCTGTCCACGGGATTGTACGTGCTTGGATCGAAATCGGCGTAATCGCCGCTGAAAGGCGCTCCGCTGCTCCAGCCGCATCCCGCGCAAAGGATGAGCACGGCGGCTCCCACCAGGTATACGATCAGCCGTTTTCCGCGCAAGTCCGACCTCCTCGATGTCTCACATTCCGTATAAGTATAGTTTACGATGGGACGGCTGTCAGTAGATGTTCCCCAGATGTGCCTGACATATATCGCTGCCTCCACACCCAGGCACATGCCAGGCTAGACCCCGGATGTGCCTACTATCAGCTCGGTTCCTCCACCTCGGGGAACTCCGGCTGCTCCGGGCCTATCTCCGCGAAGAGGTAGGGCAGTTTCATGATCTGGTAATCCTGCACGATCCAGGTGTCCTCTACCTTTACCAGCTTGACCGTGCGGGGATACTGCGAGAAATCGATGCCTCCACTTGTACTGCCGTCGTTGTACAGCCCCTCGAAGTAACCTCCGTTCACCTCCACCTCGGCGTAGTCCCCCTCCTCTTTGATCAGGCGCGTAGTCAGCCCATCCAGGATGTAGGAATCGTATTCTATGCCCTCCGTATAGGGGTCAGGCTGGTATTCGCCGCGCTTGGCCATCTTGTAGAGCTCGAGCTCGGTGTGCTGGAGGTAGGTGAGCACGTCCTTGTTCTTGATGGCATTGTAGAAATCCTTGACCGCCTTCTCCGGGGCGCTTTCGCCTGCGCTGACAAGGAGGATGATGATCACGATTATCACCACGAGGGCGATGAGCAGCAACAGGCCTATCCAGGGACTGGTGCGCCTGCGCGACCGCCGCTGCCGCCTTTCCGCTTCCTCCGCGTCCAGCCCTTCCCTTTGCGCCTCGCGGCGGTGGATCGCCGCTTCGCGCTGGGAACGCCTGCGGGTACGTGCCTTGAGAGCCTCCAGGTCGCTCAGCTTCTCGCCGCAATCCTCGCAGTAACGGCGGCCTTCCAGGTTTTCATGACCGCAGTTGGGACAACGCAAGTATAACCCCCTTACTCCTCGCCTGAGAGCGCTTTCTCAACCCATCGTTCGCCCGGCTGCCCCGCGGGCTTGTATGACGGAGGAACGCATGGGAAAAAGTGCCGGCCTCTCGTTCATATCCGTGCTGCGCTCTCCAGCCCGTAGATCACGTACAGGTCCAGCGCCTCCAGGTACCATTGCCCGTCCTTCAGCACCACGTAGAGGGGCACGAAATCCTCGGTCGAGAAATCGATCTCACCTTCGGCCATCCATGCGCCCTCTTTCAGGTTATACAGCTCGCACCTGCCGCCGGCAAGCCTTACCAGGGCGCGGCCCCGGTCCAGATAGGAACTCTCGAGACGTACGCCCTCGAACTCCATGCGCCAGTTCACCGGTTCCGCCATGTACCTGCGATAGAGCTCCTCCCACTGCCGGGCCAGCTCACCGTTTCCCTCCGCCACCTTGTTCAGCGCCTCCGGGTTGACGCAGGAGCGCATGGCCACGTGATCATGCGACTGGACCGCCCCCAGGAACTTATACACCGTCTGCTCCGGGGTCGTCTGCCCGCATCCGGCCGCCGCGAGGCAGATGAGCAAAGCGCATAGGACGAAGGGAAGGACCGCCATGCGTGCCGTCATCTTCCCCTCCCCCGGCCAGTGATGGTGCCTTCCGCGGGCGCGTCCTCAGGCCTGGGTCCCACAGTTCGGGCAGAAGGCGGACCCGGCCGGGACCTCGCTGCCGCAGGAGGGGCAGGAGACTGCTCCTGTCGCCGCCGCGGCCTGGGGCGGCGCCGGGGGGGCCGCCGGAGGAGCGGGGGGCGCGGGAGGCGCTGCCTGGGCCTGGGGAGCGGCTGGAGGCGGCGCAGCCTGGGCCGCGGCCTGCTTCTGGGCCTCGATCGCGTTCTCGGCCTCTATGATCTGCCGCTCCAGGTCGAAGATCTGCTCCACCTGCGGGCGCAGCTGTTCCACGTCCACCTGCTGCTGCCGGAATTGCTCCAGCAGGCCCTCGCCCAACTGGGCCACCATCTCTCCGCGCTGCTTGCGCATGGAGCCTACCTGGCCCTTCTGTTTGGTGCCGTCCAGAGCCTGGTCGATCTGTGAGCCCAGGCTGGAGGCTTGCACCTTCAGCTTGTCGATGAATCCCATTCCCTCACCTCGCTTATACGGAAATGCCTCTTCACATATTCTTCATTATAGAACACCGTTTCAGGGCTGGGTAACCAAAGGCAGATGATGATAGGTGGATACCCGCCGTCTTGTCATAATGACGGGCTGGCGGGTTTAAGTGTTCCTCTGTCGCAACGACCGCGCCGCAGTTCTCCTGGTGCACTAGAAGGGCGCCTCTTCCCCAGTAAGCAGTCTATGGATGGCCCGGGCTGATTTCTTTCCCGCCCCCATGGCCTCGATTACCGTAGCCGATCCGGTTACTATGTCTCCTCCCGCGAAGATATTAGGGATGGAGGTCCGGCCGGTCACCGGGTCCGCCTCTATATAGCCCCACTTGTTCAGCTCGAGTCCAGGCAGGGTCGATGGCAGCAGCGGATTGGCCCTGGTCCCGATGGCCATGACCACCAGGTCCACTTCCAGCTCGAACTCCGAGCCCTTGATGGGGACGGGGCGGCGCCGGCCGCTATCGTCCGGTTCTCCCAGCTCCATCTCCAGGCATTCCATTCCCCGCACCCAGTCGTCCCCCAGGATGCGCACCGGCAGGGTGAGGAACTTGAACACCACGCCCTCTTCGACGGCATGCTCCACCTCCTCGGCGCGCGCGGGCATCTCCGCGCGGGAACGGCGGTAGACGATGCTCACCTCCTCCGCACCCAGGCGAAGGGCGGTGCGCGCACTGTCCAGGGCAACGTTACCTCCCCCGATGACCGCGACTTTCTTCCCCTTCTTGATGGGAGTGTCGTACTGCGGGAACAGGTAGGCCTTCATCAGGTTGGACCGGGTGAGGTATTCGTTCGCAGAGTACACGCCGTTGAGGTTCTCGCCGGGAATATCCATGAACATGGGAAGGCCGGCCCCTATGCCTATGAAGGCGGCCTCGTAGCCCTCCTCGAAGAGCTCCTGCAAGGTGTAGCTGCAGCCGATGACCTGGTCCAACCTTATCTCCACCCCCAGCCGGCTCACGTATTCGACCTCCCGCATCACGACGGCCTTGGGGAGGCGGAACTCGGGGATACCGTAGGTGAGGACGCCGCCGGGAGCGTTCAGCGCCTCGAAGACGGTCACCTCGTGCCCCATGCGGGCCAGGTCACCGGCGCAGGTGAGGCCTCCCGGGCCCGCTCCGATGACCGCCACTCTCTTTCCGGTCGGCGGCTTTCCGGGCGGGATGATCGGTTCGCCCTGCGCCGCTTCGTAATCGGAGGCGAAGCGCTCCAGCCTGCCGACGGCCACCGGGTCGCCTTTCTTGCCCAGGGCGCATACCTCCTCGCACTGGGTCTCTTGGGGGCAGACCCGCCCGCAAACAGCCGGGAGGTTATTCTGGTCCTTCAGCTTGGCCGCGGCGCCCATGAAGTCGCCTTTCTCTATGCATGCGATAAAGGCGGGGATGTCGATCTCCACCGGGCATCCGGCCACGCACGGCTTTTTCTTGCACTGCAGGCAGCGCGTGGCCTCTTTAACGGCCCCTGCCTCCCCCAGTCCCAGGGCGACCTCGTCGAAGTTCCGCTTGCGGGCTTGAGGGTCCTGCTCGGGCATGGCGACCCGCGGTATCTTTACTTTGCCCTTCTTGTCCTCTGCGATCATATTGTTCACTCACCCCGGCAGCATCGTCACGGTAAAAACAGGCTGTAGAAAATATACGCGCCTTCCTTTCGCTCGCGCAACATGCCGTTTCTTCCGGCCTGAGCCTAGGGGTGTTCTTTTGGCCCGAGCCCGGGGGTAACGGTCTTCGCTCCGCGACGCGCGGCCTGTTGATACCTCTGCAAACCCACGGGCATAGTGCTTGGACGGAGCCCCCTCACAGGCTCGCCGTCTCCTTGCCGGTCGCTTGCGAAGTCACTCCGACCGACCCCCGGTTCTCGGGCTGGTCGGGTATGTTCTGCGGCCCGTGGCCTAGGGGTAACGGTCTCGCTCCGCTCCGACATGAGCGATCAATCGAAATGCAATACTCAATCGAGCTTGCCGCGTCAGCTTCGCCTCCTCGCAATACGGCTTATCGCTTCGCGTTAAGCCTAGCTGCGACCGACCTGGTAGTTCCCCGGGCTCGTTGGCTTTCTTATAGTAGGGCGACGCCTGGGCGGATATTTTTCTATTAGCCGCCATGTACGCACACTTCGAAGGCTTCTTTCACTTACCACTTCGACTGACCCCATGGGCCTCGAGGCGCTGGCGCTTTCGCGCTGCAATCACCATACCTTTGTAGATCGCACCCACGTGGAACCCGGTTCACCGCGCCGGGCGTCTTAAGTTCGTGGGCTGAGGGAATGCTGATCGGAGGTAGGAAGATGACAACAAAGCGGTGGATTGGTGTTGTAGCGGCGCTGTTGGTGCTGGTGGTGTTCGCGGCCGCCATGGCGTTGGGGTGTGGCGAAGAGAGCGAACAAGGTTTACGCGAAGCGATCGATGAATCCACATGGGAGCAGGCCGAGGCGGAGAAGGGGGACCTCGAGGCTGGCTTGGAGGAATCCTTGCCGGCCGAGATGAGGGACGCTCAAGACCTAACTGCATCCGGGGAGGCAGGGATGGTGTACACCCCCGATTCCTCAGCGCTTCCTCAACTCCAACTGAAGGTGATCAAGACCGCCCTCATGGAGATGGAGATGGCCAAGGGCGATTACGTGAAGATAAGGGAGGACGCCGTGGCCATCGCCTCCGCGGCTGGAGGTTACGTGGAGGGCGAGAGCGCAAGCCGGGACGACGACGGCCTTACCTATGCCACCCTCACCCTGCGTATCCCGTCCGATAAGTTCGACGCGGTGGTGATCGACGTTTCCGCACTGGGAGAGGTGGTCTCCACCCAGGTGTCCACAAATGATGTGAGCGCGGAGTACGTCGACCTGGAGAGCAGGCTGAGGCACCTCCAGGCGGAGGAGTCCTTCTACCTCTCACTCATCGGCAAGGCCCAGACCATTCAGGAGATGATCACCATCCGGGAGCACCTGGACTCGATCCAGTTGGAGAAGGAGCAGGTGCAGGGCAGGATGAACTTCCTCGACCAGCAGGTGGGCTTTTCTACTCTCACTCTCTCCGTCGACGAGATCGCTCCCGACGAGGATAAAGAAGGGTTCTTGGACTCGGTGGGAGAGGCCTTCAAGAGTTTCGGCAGGGGTCTCAAGGAGCTGGCGGTGGGGTTCTTCTACGCCCTCCCTTATCTCCTGATCCTGGCCGTGATCGCCATCGTGATATGGCTGCTGGTGCGCCGCTATCGCCACCCGAGTACACCCGCAGAATAGCTCACACGTCTGCGCAACAACGTACGGCGGCACGGTGCCAGCGCCTTCACGTTTCCGAACGTGTAGGCCTGGCACGCGTACGTCTCGCTGGAAAAGTATATGAAGACAGCGGTATGGGGTATCAAGATAACGTCGCTATGGGAGGTCTATTATGATAGTGGTGTCTCTCTCGGGACGTAGAAGAAGGCTTGTTCTCGCACCGTCACTGATGGTACTCGCGCTCACGGTCGCCATGTCGGGATGCGGTGGCTCCGACGGTGGAACCGCAGCTCGACCGGATACCAGTCCGCTCAAGGGATACGAGCTCTATAGCTGGCAAGTGGATGGAGAGTGGTATTTCTCGGTGCAGGCAGGTACGAACAGGCTCAAGACGTACGAGGAGGTTACGGATGCGGCAGCGGCGTTAGCCGGAGCCGATGCGATCATCGTGGAGCTCGAGGGCCTGGGCGAAGGTGCCGAAGTCATCTGGATAACGGAAGAGATCCAAGGTTTTTCTCTTGCTCCCGGGGAAACGGTCGATCTTATAAGGGAGCGATGCAGCAAGGCGGGCATAAGCCTCGAATTCACCTCCAGGCAGTAGCCGATGGAGGCTGATCAGGCCAGAGGTTTTAGTAACACCTTGTGGTCGAGGAGGGTGATAGCGGCCACCTCGGCCTCGAGGACACTCTCCTCGCCGATTATGTTGGAGAGGATGACCTTGCCGCCTTCCTCCCTGACGTTGATCACGTCCTCCATTATCAGCCTTTCCTCATCGCCCTCGAGCAGGTAGGCGTGGGATTCGCACATTCTCAGTTCCCTCCTGTGTTCTCGAAACGGATGCTGCGCACCAGGTGATTCCAGTTGCACCCGATGCAGACCTCCACCACGTAGCAGGTGAAGTCGCGATATCTTCCTCTCAGGCCGTTGAAGACGGTACGGGTGGGGAAAACGCGCCCATTGTCGCGGTCGAGCTCTTTGCCGTAAACGAAATTGAGCAGGCGCAGCCGCTCGCGCTTGCACACCGGGCAGATGCTGCGCGTATCCTCCCCGACGTTGGTGGCGATACGGCGTATCTCCGGGTGCGCGTCGCAGACGTCGTATACCGACAGGCGGCCACAGCGGAAGTCGCGCAATACGGACCGTTTGCGCAAGGTGTAGTCCACGCTGGTGGCCGTGCTCTTCATCGTCACTCCCTTTTACGTATTGCGTTCATTATACTCCACCGCGACACGCGGCCGTCAGGGCATCAGGTCTGTTGCTCGTTGCTCTCCTGGCCCCGCAAGTGGCTGGTGTCGTTCAGCCGGTGCAGGACCCAGCCTCGCTCTCCCCGGGAGATGAAGTTGATGGCCCCGTTGGACTGCTCGACCCTCCAGATGCCGGAGGTGGGAAGTCCCAACACCAGGCATAGCGTGATACGGTTAATGAGCTTATGACCGACCAGGAGCACCGTCCCCTCGTGCTCACGTGCCAGCCATTCCAACCCCTCGTACAGGCGCTCCCGCACCTCCCGCACCGCTTCCCCGCCGGGAAAGACCGCCCTTTCCGGGTCATCGGCCCAGATGGCGAACTCCCGGGGCCAGGCCGAGCGGATCTCTTCGATGTTTTTTCCGCTCCAATGCCCGTAATCGACATCGATGAAATATTCGAGGGGGGATACTTCTCCCCGGTGGGGTTCCGCGATAGTCGCGGCGGTCTCCATGGAGCGTTGGAGAGGGCTGGAGTAGAAAGCCTCGAATCCCTTCTCGGAAAGGTAGCCGGCCGCTGCTTGTGCCTGGTTTTTTCCGCGTTCGTTCAAGGGCAGGTCGATGCGGCCACGAAATACGTCCGCCCGGTTGTATTCCGTCTCTCCATGCCTCACCAATACCAGTTCCACGCGCTTCTCCTCTCATCGCCGGTCATATGAGCATAGAGGAGACCGGGACTATGTGGCAATGATAGGCTGCGCGGTGTACGGTAAGCCGGATGAACGGGCGGTATGCGATATATGGGCTAGTACTGGCCTTGCGCCCTTGCCGCTTCCATGGCTTCCATGTAGCCCATGCTGGTGTAATATATCGCGCGGTCGAAATAGAGCACTACCTGGTTATTAAGCTCCAGGGCCTGGTAGAGCTCGAGGTTAGTCTGGGTGAAACCCTCGGATATAACCTCGAGCCAGAGGTACCGCTTGAGGAGTATGATGGCCATGATCACCTCTTCCAGCCGGAAGCCCTCCTGAAAACGGCGCTGACCCAGGTTCATGTAGAAATGCCTGATCTCCTCTTTCTTGGTCTCCGGGCTGAGCCAGTATCCCAGCCGCTCGTAAACCGCCATGGCACGCTCGAAGAGGAGTTCCTCGGGGAAATGGTTATAGGTGGGGGTGTATTTCGATTGCTTGACTTCCTTCAACCAAAGCTTGGCCACCTTGTCAGCCCTGGTCTCGATCATTTTTATAAATCTTCTGGTCAGCACGATAACCTCCGGCAATGCGATGTCCTGGTCATGCTCCGTATAGGGCGAAAGACAGAGTTATTATACATTGTTGGTTCTTCTGCGAGAAGTGTGGTTAAGACGGTTGGGAAATGGGGCAACACTTTGGGGTCAGGCCTCAAAAGTTGCCTCTCTGCATACCTTGGCGGGATTGTTCCCAATAAACATGAGAAGCAACTTTTGAGGCCTGACCCCAAAGTGTTGCCCTTCATCTCTCGGAGAAGAACCACCTTTTTCAATATCCTTTTAAAATCGGCTCGGGACCGCTTTTTCGGGCACCGTTTTCCATCCGCTGCCCGGTCTGCTTCAACCTGTGCAATAGCTCTCTTGCGCGTCACGAGTGTGGACGGGCGCCCTTAGGGCGTGGCACAATCGCCCTCGTCACCGCACAGCTTCTCCAGGCCGTGGGGAAGGGCGGGAAGGATCACCTCGAGGTTTTCCCTGGCCGCGCGGGGGCTACCCGGCAGGTTGACGATGAGGGTGCAAGCGCGGATGCCGCTAACGGCACGGGAGAGCATGGCGTGGGGGGTTACTTGCAGCGAGGCGGTACGCATGGCCTCTGCGAACCCCGGCGCTTCCCTCTCTATGACCCGGCGGGTGGCCTCCGGGGTCACGTCCCGGGGGCTGAGGCCGGTGCCCCCCGTGGTCAGGACCAGGTCCACACCCAGCTCGTCGCTATAATATTTGAGTTTTGCCTCGATATCGCCCGGCTCGTCGGGGACGATGTCCCGGGCCTCGACGCGCCATCCCCTATCCAATACCGCTTCCTCCACCGCGAGGCCGGAGAGGTCTTCCCTCTCGCCCCGCGAGCCCTTGTCGCTCACCGTGAGGATGGCCACCCGGTATTCCTTCATCCTTCCACCACCGCGATCTCGTCACCGCCCTTGACCGTTCCCCCGGCGACGACCCGCGCGAAGATGCCCTCGCGGGGCATGATACAGTCCCCGGCCGCGTAGTATATGGCGCAGCGGTCCACGCATTCCTTGCCTATCTGGGTGACCTCCAACAGGACCTCCGCGCCGACCCTTATACTGTCGCCGATCTCCAGGGAGAGCAGGTCGATGCCCCTGGTGACCAGGTTCTCCCCGAAGGCCCCCGGCCGCAGGTCCTCCAAGCCCATGGCCCGCATCTTGCCTATGCTCTCGTCGGCCAGCAGGCTGACCTGGCGGTGACCGAAGCCGAAGTGGGCATCCCCGTCGATGCCATGGTCCACGACGAGCAACACCTCGCTGACCTCTTCTTTCTGGACGTGCTTTTCAGCACTGGTGCAGACGGCGACTATCTCGCTATTGCCCATCTTCCCGTTCTGTTCCTATGCTCGCTCGTACTTGCCGGACCTGCCCCCCGTCTTCTTCACGAGTTGGACGGAGTTTATGGTCATGGACCGGTCAACCGCCTTGCACATGTCATAGATGGTGAGGGCCGCTACCGCGGCCGCGGTCAAGGCCTCCATCTCAATGCCGGTGCGGTCCCTGGTCTTGGCGGTGACTACCGCGGTTATGGTGGAGTTTTTCTTATCTATCTTGAAGTCCATCTCCACCGAGGTGATGGCGACAGGGTGGCACATGGGTATCAGTTCACTCGTCTTCTTGGCGGCCATGATGCCTGCGACCTGGGCCGTTCCCAGGACATCTCCCTTCTCTATCCCGGCCCCCAGGATGAGGTCCAGGGTGGCCTTCCGCATCTTGATGCTGGCGCTGGCCACCGCCGTACGTGCCGTTACCTGCTTGGACGAGACATCCACCATCCTCGCCCGCCCGCTGCGGTCCAGGTGGGTCAGCTCTTTGTTGCCCGGTTTGCTCCTGTCTGCGGTCAAGTCAACCTCCTATCTGGGACATTCTCCTGCCGGTTGATTCCGGAAAGCCGCCGTGGTCGCGCGGCTTCTTGGAAAGCGAGAGGCGGATGGCCTCGAGCACGGGCCTATCTTCCTCACTGTCCCGGAGGATCTCCCGCACGTCGTCCTCGTCCTGCGAGAAGAGGCAGGGTCTCATCTTGCCGTCAGCGGTAAGACGGAGACGGTTGCACTCGGGGCAGAAATGCGAACTCACCGGGGAGATGAAGCCCATCATGCCGCGGGCGCCCGGCAGGCTGAAATAACGGGCGGGACCGGCACCCACCGGTGGCTGGGATGATCTGAGGTCACCATAGCTCGCGAGGCGGCGTTTGACCTCCTCCGCGGGGACGTAATAGGAGCTGTCGAACACACCGCAGGGGCTCATGTACTCGATGAACCTCACGTGCACCGGCAGGCGGTGTATTAGGTCCACGAACCCCTCCAGCTCTTCATAAAGGTGCTCCAGCACCACCACGTTTATCTTCACCGGTTCGAGACCGGCATCCAGCGCGGCCTCCACCCCCGCGAGGGCATCGGACAGGTCTCCGGTGCGGGTGATGCGCCGGTAGGTGTCGGGGTCCAGCGAGTCTATGCTCACGTTTACCCGTTTCAAACCGGCCGCGGCGAGTCCATCCGCCTGCTGCGCCATCAGGATGCCGTTGGTGGTCAGGGATATATCCACGTCGGGGCGCAGGGCCGAGATCTCGCGGATGAGATGGTCCAGGTCTTTACGGACCAGGGGCTCCCCCCCGGTGAGGCGCACCTTGCTTATTCCCGCCTGCACGGATATGCGCAGGAATCGCGCGATCTCCTCGTAGGTGAGGATGTCTGAGTGCCGCAGGTGGGGCACCCCCTCGGGGGGCATGCAGTAGACGCACCTCAGGTTGCAGCGGTCGGTGACCGCCAGGCGCAGATAATCTATATGTCTTGAATAAGGGTCTATAAGCGATGTCATCGCATCTCTTTCTGGCCCGTAAAAAATACGGCGAGACTAAGTCGCCACATGCTCAAACACCACCTATGCAGGTTTTTCGCTCACGAAGAGATTATAGCACAGGGCCCATCAGGTACCGATGATGACTGCCGTCTCACTGCCCTGATTGTCCTGGGTGAAAGCAATAGAAGGTGATAGGGGATTACTGTAGGCTTATCTTGAAAAATCGACGAGTCTCTAGTGACAGGTATGTTTGGGGTCTATTGACGTGCGAGCTTTGGCCAATACCAACGGATACCCAATAGCCGGTCTGTTGATCCCGGTAATACTGTTCGCTGCCGGTTGTTTTTTCTGGTTCAAGGTCGGGCCTAACTATCACCGCCGTGATGAGAGGTGGTTGAAGGTTTTTTAATTCTTTGTTCCTCGTAGAAAAGGTTATCAACTACATCGCTTTTTTCTATTTGACCGAGGAGTCGCTATGGGAAGGGATCTGCGAAAGCTTTGGGCTTATCGGTGTTCTCACAAGTGGCTATATCTCTTACGTATATATGCTAGCGTTCCTGAATATAGAGTTAACATTCCTGCTGGCGTTCATCCCATTTCTTGCGATCGTTTTGACGATGATCGTCTGCGGGGTAGTTTTTATAAGAGGCATACGAAAACAAGGCGGTAAGGAGTTTGAACTCTCAACCATCTTGGTGAAATTGACCGATTGAACGATGCCGAGACTGTGCTCTGAAGCATCAATGCTTTCGTGCGTTTTCTTGCTTTAATCCGATATCGACCGCAGGAGGGAGGCGAGTTCGCGGGAAGTCCTTTCCAGGAGCGAAGCCGCTGATGCCATGCTCTCCTCCCGGCTGAGCGGTCCGGAAGCGATGCCCAGCATTGCATTTACGCCGAGTTCGCGGAGCGCCTCGGCGCCCTCCGCTATCTCTCCACCCAGGGCCAGGACGGGTATGCCGTGACGCCGGGCTACGCGGGCAACGCCGGTCACCGTCTTGCCGTAGGCGGTCTGGGCGTCCAACCGGCCCTCCCCGGTCACCACCAGGCCGCACCCCTCCAGCATCCTCTCGAACCCCACCGCTTCGGTGACCACCTCGATACCCGGCCGCACTTCCGCCCCCAGGAAGGCCATGAGCCCGAAGCCCAGGCCGCCGGCTGCGCCCGCCCCGGGCTTATCCTCCAATCCCGGGATGATGGTCGCGGAGACAACTTCCGCCAGCCTGGTCAGACCTCTCTCAAGTAACTCCACGTCGTACTCGCTGGCGCCCTTCTGGGGAGCGTAGACCCGTGAGGCCCCCCTGTCTCCCAGTAGCGGATTGGTGACGTCGGAGGCCACTATGATCTCGGTCTTGAGGACACGGGGATCGAGGCCCTTCATATCCATGGCCTCCACGTTGTTCAGATAGATAGCCCCGGGCGAGAGGTTCTCGTTATAGTCATCGAGAAAGCGCACCCCCAGGGCTGACGCCATGCCCGTGCCCCCGTCGTTGGTGGCGCTTCCCCCGATGCCCACGATGATGCGGCGCGCCCCCGCGTCCAGCGCGGCGCGGATGAGGTCGCCCGTGCCGGCTGTCGTCGTGTAGCGGGGATCGCGATTCTCGGGCGGGACGAGCACCAATCCTGAGGCGGCGGCCATCTCCACCACCGCGGTATTCCCATCCCCCAGGATGCCCAGGGGCGCCCGGCGCGGCTCGCCCAGGGGCCCGGTCACTTTACATTCCACCGTCCTCCCGCTGGAGGCCTGCACCAGCACATCCAAGGTGCCTTCACCGCCATCGGCCAGGGGACAGGTGATGAGCTCCGCATCGGGCCAGCCCTCACCCCATCCACGTGCGATGGCCTCCGCCACCTCGCGCGAGTCGAGGGAGCCCTTGAATTTATCGGGGGCGATGATGATACGCATGTCGTCGGGAGGCCGCTCAGGGAAGACTGCGGGCTATCTCCTCTTCCTCCTTGTACTGGCCGAGGCGGGAGAGGAGCAGGTTCCAGTCCACCTCGTGCCCGTCGAACTCCGGGCCGTCCACGCAGGCGAAGCGGGTCTTGCCCGCCACCTCGCAGCGGCAGGTGCCGCACATGCCCGTCCCGTCCAGCATGATGGAGTTCAGGCTCACCCTGGTGGGCACCTCGAACTCCCGCGTGACCGCCGCGGCGAACTTCATCATGATCGCCGGCCCTATGGCGATCACCAGGTCCGCGGGCTCCTTCTTGAGCAGTTCCTCCAGGGCCCATGTGACCCGGCCTTTTGATCCCCGCGAGCCGTCGTCGGTGGTGATGATGAGCTCATCCGTCACCGCGGCCACCTCCTCCTCCAATATGAGCAGGTCGGCGCTGCGGGCGCCGATGATCCCGGTCACCCGGTTGCCGGCCTGCCGCAGCGCCCGGCAGATGGGGTGGATGGCCGCGATGCCCACGCCGCCTCCCACGCAGGCCACGTGCCCGTGATCGCATATCTCGGTGGGACGGCCCAGGGGGCCGACCAGGTCGAGGATGTCGTCCCCCGCCTCCATGCGGCTGAGTTTGTGGGTGGAACGCCCGACCACCTGCAGCACCAGGCGTATCCATCCCTCCTCGGGTGACCAGTCGCAGAGGGTAAGGGGGAAACGCTCTCCCGTTTCGTCCAGACGCAGGATGACGAACTGGCCGGCGATCGCCCGCTTAGCCACCGCCTCTGCCTGGACGATGACGGAATACACCGTCTCGGCGAGTTGTTCTTTCTCGAGTATCGGGAACATCAATCCTTCCTTTCCAGTTCCCCAAGGAGGCTGTCTTTGATGGCGCGGATCTCGTCCACGAAATCCGGGTCGGCATCGTAGGGGCTGGTCCCATCCAGGTCGGAACGGCGGATGTTCTGGCTGTAGGCGATAGAACCCAGGTAGGGCAGCCCATCCAGGCGGCCCCTTATCAGCTCCTCCTCTTCCGGGCTCTGGACCTTGTTCAGCACCACGAAGATACGCTGCACCTTGAGGTCCGCCGCCAGCTTACGGATGGTGTTGGCCGTCTGCACGCTGCGCATCCCCGGCTCGATGACCACGATCATGGCGTCCACCGCGCCCGCGGTGCCCCTGCCCAGATGCTCCAGGCCGGCTTCCATGTCCAGGATAACCACGTCGTCGCGGGCCAGCAGGAGATGCTGCAACAGCGCCTTGAGCATGACCGACTCGGGGCAGACGCAGCCTCCACCCCCTTCTTTGACCGTGCCCATCACCAGCAGGCGCACTCCTGCATGGACCTTGGACAAGGCCTCGGGCAGGTCGTCCACCTTGGGGTTCATCTTGAAGTAGGTGCCGAAGGTCCCGGGCTTGGAGCCGGTGCGCTCCGCTACCAGTTCCTTCATATCGGCTATGGGCACCACGCTGGCCATCTCCTCCGCGGGGATGCCCAGACTGGATGCCAGGTTGGCGTCGGGGTCCGCGTCCACGGCTATGACGTTGTATCCCTCATCGGCCAGCAGGCGGGCCAGCCCCCCCGCCAGGGTGGTCTTGCCCACTCCTCCCTTGCCGGTAACGGCGATCTTCAACGACGGTCCCTCCTTCGCGATTGCCGTCTGTCTTTCAGGGTGGATTATACTACAGGTTCTTTCTTCTGCCGCGCTTTCTGCGCTCTTCCGGCGGCTGCAGCTGGGCGGGGGAGACCTGGTCGCGCCACATCAGGGACCGCGCCACGTCCACCGTGGACAGGCTTCCCACCAGCTTGCCCTCGCTCATCACCGGGAGGGTCTTTCCCCCGCTCTGGAGCAACTGCCCGAAGGCGTCCTCCAGGCTCTGCTCGGGAGAGAGCGGGACATCCGTCTTGCGCATGACCTCCTTGACCTTGAGATGCGGGAGCATGTCCGAGGAACGCCGGTGAGGGTGCAACCTGGAGGGGGAGCCGCCTTCGGCCAGGAGGTCGTCGTACTCGGGGATGAGGCAGCGCAGGAGGTCCTCCGCTCCCACCATCCCCAGCACCCGGTCGCCCGCCGCTACCACCACCAACTCCCCGGCCTGGGTAAGGGCCATCCTCTCCGCGGCTTCCTTGATGGTGGCGTTGTCGTGGATCCTGGGGGCATTGCGATTCATCGCTTCGTTTACCTGCATCGCGCCTCCTTAGCTCGCTTTGAAGTAAGGTTTTTCTCCGAGAAAGGTGGGAAGTGTTGCCCCAGTTCTCATCTCCTACCACCTACCCTTCTCGGAGAAAAATCTTACTTAATTATTCCCATCCAGGCCGACGCGTAAGCTCGACATAGGTCGCAGCAGGGGACAGGAAAACATTATATTGCATATGATCGAGGACGCGGAAGCCTCGTACATCAGGCGATCTATACATACATTCATATAAAATCTGTTTACTCGGCTTTTTTCGTCGTGATAATATTATCTACCGACATATCCAGGCAGGGGGTCTAAAGATGCCAAAAGACGGAGAAGACAAGAGATACCTGGTCATAGTGAACCCCGTATCGCGTGGGGGCAAGGCGCAGGAAGAGGGTATCTGGCTGCTCAACCGTCTGAAGAAGGCGGGAGTTGACTACGAGTTCCTCTTCACGGAGCGCGCGGGGCACGCTGAGGAGATGGTGGTGA